>RFPI01000023.1 GCA_009926205.1 Methylophilaceae bacterium | reverse complement strand
AACAAAGCAGCTAACAAAGCGGAACGTGTCATTTTTTAATTCCTTAACAAAAATTTAAATTTAAATTATCTTCAGTTACCCGGTTAAGGTAACCGAGCAATTAAATTCTACCATTATATTGTGAAAAAAAATAGGTAGGAAATCATCACTTCATAGAGTCAGCCTAATCTCCAAAGCAAATACACCCTTGCAAATAAATGTTATGCAACATTTCCCAAATCAACTCGG
The DNA here is from genome assembly GCA_009926205.1 of Methylophilaceae bacterium. Classification (GTDB taxonomy): domain Bacteria; phylum Pseudomonadota; class Gammaproteobacteria; order Burkholderiales; family Methylophilaceae; genus RFPI01. Next base: position 22,014 of record RFPI01000023.1, on the reverse strand, counting down.
TATCAATTTCGCATAACTGAAAGTTTGTTAACATCTGCAAATTGGCTAAATCACGCATCATAGGAATGTTGTCAGATTCAACTGCCATCTGCTCACCATTGAGATAGAAGGCGTCGCCCACATACAGCAATTGACTCTTAAGTGTTAGACGTAAGCCCTGCTGTTTGGCTCGTTGCTGAAATTGTTGTAATGATATTTTTCGCGGCATATCAATCACTACATGAGGTTTAGGTTCTGACAAATAGCTTGCTAAAAAACTACCAACGAGTTCTGGTGTAATCTTTATCTTTTGCAGAATACTATTAACTTTGCCAATCATGTCATTACTGATTAATGCTGGCTGATTGCTCATTATAAGATCTGGATCACTGTAGCGCTCATCACCCCATTCTTGATCTTGTAAAAAACTGAGCATAGCGTGGATGAGCTCTTGATGGGATGGCGCTCTAAAGCCTATCGAGTAAGTCATACAATCACCAACAGCAATTCCCCAATGTGCCAAATGCGGTGGCAGATAAAGCATATCGCCCGCTTGCAATACCCACTCTTCTTGAGTTTCAAAATGCTGCAAAATTTTTAGTGGGACACCCTCAACCAAACTCAAATCTTTTTGTTCACTTATCCGCCAACGTCTTTGTCCCATTCCTTGCAATAAAAATACATCATAGGAATCAAAATGCGGGCCAACACCGCCACCATCAGGTGCATAGCTCACCATCAAATCATCTAAGCGGGCATAGGGTAAAAAGCTAAACTGTTGCATCAGTTGTTGCGCTTCAGGCAGATGGTGATTGAGCGATTGCACCAATAAGGTCCAGTCGCGTTCAGGTAATTTAGCGAAGCGAGATTCGGCAAAAGGACCGTGCTCTAAACGCCATTGACCTCCCTGCTGTATCACCAAGCGCGACTGTACATCTTCCTCACAAGATAATCCTGCCAATTCGTCTGGGCTGAGTATCCCAGAAAAATCGGGGATTGCTTGTCGAATCAAAAGCGGTTTCTTATGCCAATAGTCTCGTAAAAACTGTTCTGGCGTTAGTCCGCCTAACAATGCTAGAGGCTGGTCCGCTGTTGGCAAAGAATGAGGGATGGGGTTTGCAGATTTCATCGCGATATTATCGCATGATGTTTGAATGATTCAGGTAAAATGTCCAATCATTCTAGACAGACCTTTAGGAATCGAGATCAATATGCAAGTAGCAATGAACACCGTGGTCAGCATGACTTATGAGTTACGCGATAGCGATGGCAACATTTTAGAAAAAAGCGATCAGCCAGTAAGCTATCTTCATGGCGGCTATGACAATATTTTTCCACGAGTTGAAGAAGAGATTCATGGAAAATCCGTGGGCGACACGATAGAAATTAGCTTAGAGCCTGCTGACGCGTTTGGCGAATACGATGAGGAATTAGTCCAAATCGAACCACTGGCTGCCTTTCCTACACAAGATGTGAAAGTTGGCATGCAATTTGAAGGTGAAGACGAGACCGGTGATGTGGTGTTATACACCGTGACCAATATCGAAGATGGCAAAGTCATCGTTGATGGCAATCATCCATGGGCTGGTGAGCGTGTTGTATTTAAAGCGACGATTACTGCCGTTCGTGACGCTGGACAAGAAGAAGTGGCACACGGTCACGTGCACGGCGCAGGCGGCCATCACCACTAATTAAAGCAATTTTTTGAGCCGGTATAAGGCGTCCAAGGCTTCTCTAGGCGTCAGATTATCCGGATCAATACGCGACAACTCCTCCACCGCCGCTGGCGGTGGAATTTCTTCTACAGGCACTTGGACAAACAAATCTGACTGACTGCCATCCAAGACTTTCATCTGTTCTAGTTGTAATAACTTTCTCTTAGCCATGGCGATGACAGGCTTGGGTACGCCTGCCAAAGCGGCAACCTGCAGACCATAACTTTTACTAGCAGGGCCTTCTTGCACGCGATGCAAAAAGACTATTCCCTCGTCATGCTCAGTTGCATCCAAATGTACATTGGCAATTTGTTTGTAATCCTCGACCAATGCTGTCAATTCAAAATAATGCGTAGCAAATAAGGTATAACACTGATTTTTCTCTATCAGTTGGCGCGCCACTGCCCACGCCAAACTGAGTCCATCAAAAGTAGATGTGCCACGACCAATTTCATCCAACAACACCAGACTTTGCTCGCTGGCATGATGCAAAATATTGGCCGTTTCTGTCATTTCCACCATGAATGTGGAACGCCCTCCAGCCAGGTCGTCAGAAGCCCCAATCCGTGTAAAGATGCGATCGATTGGACCCAACTTGACCGCTTTAGCAGGAACATAACAACCACAATAAGCCATTAAAACAATCAATGCAGTCTGACGCATAAAGGTCGACTTACCGCCCATATTGGGACCAGTAATCAATAGCATTTTGCGGAATGCGGAGAGGCTGACATCGTTGGCAATAAACGGCTGCGCAATTTGCTCCACCACGGGATGCCGACCTGCATCAATCTCAATCAGCGCCTCAGCGAAAAATTGCGGCCGTACAAAATTTAATGCTGTCGCGCGCTCAGCAAAACAAGCCAATACATCTAATTCTGCCAACACCTTGGCGATGGTTTGTATGACCGCAATATAAGGGCATAAGTCTTGCAGCAATTGCTCATATAGCATCTTCTCGCGCGCCAAGGCTCGCTCATTGGCGGACAGTACTTTGTCCTCAAATGCCTTCAATTCTGGCGTAATAAAGCGCTCGGCATTTTTTAGCGTTTGCTTGCGGCGGTATTCTGTCGGCGCCTGTTCTGCTTGAGCGCGACTAATCTCAATATAAAACCCATGCACGCTGTTATATTCGACTTTCAGATTGCTCAGACCGGTGCGGGCTTTTTCTTGCGCCTCATAATCCAAAAGATACTGACCACAATTTTGTTGCAGCCCACGCAGCTCATCTAACTCGGCATCAAATCCTGTGGCAATCACACCGCCATCGCGCAAATGACTAGCGGGTTCATCCTTGATGGCTTTTAGTAAATGCAGTATTTGTTCCGGGCAATCCAGTTGGGTCTGACACTGTTGTAGCAATAAGGCTGGTTGACCACTGAGCGTTTGTCGCAAAGCCGGCAAACTGAGCAAAGTGTCACGCAATGCAGATAAATCTCTAGGTCTCGCACTCGCCAATGCAATCCGCGCAGCAATCCGTTCTATATCCGACACAGAAGTTAAATCAGCCCGCAAGCTATCTGCTACGCCAGACTGTAAGGCCTGTAGGGCATCTTGGCGCTGGGATATCAATGCTTGATCGACCAAAGGATGGTGTAACCAATGTCTTAGAAGACGAGCCCCCATGGGCGATCGTGTGCTGTTTAATAGAGAATAAAGCGTAGGCTCAGACTCACCGCGCAAGGTTTGATCAATCTCAAGATTGCGTCTAGTAGCGGCATCTAGTTGCAAATACTGTCCGACTTGCTCAACTCGCAAGGAGTGAATATGAGGCAAGGATGAGCGTTGTGTTTGCTTAACGTAATCGAGCAAAGCTCCTGCCGCGCAGATTGCAGCTGTCATATCGGCGCAGCCAAACCCCTGCAAATCATAGGTGCGGAATTGGCCAGTGAGTATTTTGTGCGCTGTATCGGCGTCGAATTGCCAAGAGGCCAAGCGTTTTAAGCAGGCTTGACTCTCTGTCAAAGCGCTATGTTGCATGGTATCGGGCAATAGAATTTCTACTGGCTGTATGCGTTGCAACTCCTGGCTTAATAGTCCGGGAGCGATTTCCTGCAGGACAAACTCTCCCGATGCTAGATTGATTCTAGCTAAACCAATCAAGCCATGCTCGGCGTACAAACATAATAAAAAGTTGTTTTTGCTCTCGTCTAGCAAAGCGCTATCGGTCAATGTCCCAGGGGTCAGAATGCGGGTTACTTCACGTTGAACCGGACCTTTGCTTTTGGCTGGGTCGCCAATTTGTTCACAAATCGCCACCGCCTCACCGATTTTCGCGAGCTTGGCCAAATAGGTTTCAACCGAATGAAATGGCACCCCCGCCATTTTGATTGGCTCTCCGTTACTGGCGCCGCGCTTGGTGAGTGTAATGCCAAGTAATCTTGATGCTTTCTCAGCATCCTCGAAAAACAACTCATAGAAGTCGCCCATGCGATAAAACAATAACATGTCGGGATACTGTGCTTTGATGGTCAAATATTGACGCATCATAGGCGTATGTTGGGATAGCGAATCAGGCGAAGAAGAGTTGTCCACAGCAGACCAGCATAATACTCAGATTGAAAGTGAGTATTATGCTGTAAATAGCTTAGCTTTGTTAACTCTCGCTGATAGAGATTGATTATTTTGATGATGGGCTAACGATGCTGCTAAGCAATCTTAGCGGTCAGTTTGGCACTGACAAAACCTCGCAACAATTCGAATGAAACCGGCTTACCTATGATCAGCACGCCACTGGGCAGACCTCCTAAGGACTGAATTTTTTCCGCTGTCATACTGGTGGCCACGATCAAATCGGTTGAATACACCGACTCATGTCGCTTGATCGAATGCACTAAGGCCAAACCGTCACATGGGGATTCATCTAAGTCGAGTATGACAATATCCGGTGCCACTTGAACCAAACGAATTAAAAGATGGAAAACGTCTTCGACAAAATGCATACGCACAGGCAATCCCCAACCATTCACAATTTGCAAAAACTGTGTGCGCGTATCAGACGATAAGATAACCTGCATCACTGAGACAAAGTTACGACTATCGTATTGAGATAGATTGCAGTTCATACGTAAATATCTTGCCACGGATTCATACTTCACCCGTCTTTGTCCGCCTGAAGTTTTCCAAGCCACCAACTCACCCTGCTCAACCATCTTCTGAACGGTGCCCAAAGATAGTCCAAGCATTTCGGCAGCTTCGCGCGTCGTTAAAAATTCCCGACCATTATCGTATTTGACTGATTCAGCTTCTGCACTTGAGATATAGTGTTGAGGATTGTTATTCATAGTATTACTCCCAATCTGAATATTGACTTATTTTTGTGCCTCCAATATACCTTCAAAAAATTACTTTTTGGAAAGTTTTTTTACTTATAAATCAATAAGTAACAAAAATAATTAAGTATTTTTAGAAAACCAATTTAATTATTTTTATGAAGTAACGATTTGCTAATTTATTTTCACCAACAACAAAAAAACTATGAAATTTTCATGCAATATTTTCAGCATAAAATCATTGTTAGCCGTAAAGATGGAATGTATTCATAAAAAAGCCGTGGGCTATATTGAGCCACGGCTTAAAAATCGGAAGGCACTGAAACAGTTGGTGTTGAATAGATTTATCAGGAGACTTTGATATTACGCCATTGCTGAGGGCCAGTTTGATGCACGGAGTTACCCTGCACATCGACCGCCACAGTCACAGGCATATCTTGTACTTCAAATTCATAGATGGCTTCCATACCAAGCTCAGGAAAAGCCAACACTTTGGCAGACTTGATCGCTTTGGAGACGAGATAGGCTGCTCCGCCCACTGCAATCAGATATACCGAGCGGTGGCGTTGTATCGCTTGAATGGCTTCAGGGCCTCGTTCAGCTTTACCTACCATACCCAGTAAGCCCGTTTTGGATAGCATCATCTCAGTAAATTTATCCATTCGTGTCGATGTGGTTGGCCCCGCAGGCCCCACTGCCTCATCGCCCACAGGATCGACTGGGCCGACATAATAGATAAAGCGATTAGTGAAATCGACACCTGCTGGAAGCGATTGTCCCTGCGCAAATAGCTCAGCTATTTTTTTATGCGCTGCATCCCGTCCTGTGAGTAATTTTCCAGATAACAAGATGGTTTCGCCAGGCTGCCAAGTTTGAATATCTTCGCGCGTCAGCGTATCCAAATTGACTCGACGCGATTGTTGATTGGGCTGCCAGAACACTTGCGGCCAATCTTGCAAACTAGGAATCTTTTGTAAATCTGGCCCATGCCCATCCAAGCTAAAGTGTGCATGACGCGTCGCAGCACAGTTGGGGATTACCGCTACAGGCAGTGAGGCTGCATGGGTGGGATAGTCCAAAATTTTGACATCTAATACCGTAGTCAAACCACCTAATCCTTGCGCGCCTATCCCAAGGGCATTGACTCGGTCAGCAATTTGCAAACGTAATTCCTCGATACGATTGCTGGCCCCGCGTTGACGCAATTCGGCCAAATCGATAGGCTGCATTAAGGACTGTTTGGCCATCAACACAGCTTTCTCAGCGGTGCCCCCTATGCCTATTCCCAATACGCCCGGCGGGCACCAGCCTGCGCCCATATCTTCAACCACACTCGCAATCCACTCTACGATGTCATCCGAGGGATTGAGCATCGCCAACTTGGCTTTATTCTCTGAGCCACCCCCTTTGGCTGCCAACATCACATGCACTTGATTACCGGGGACAGCGCGCGTATGAATCACCGCAGGGGTATTGTCTTTGGTGTTACTGCGCTTACCCGCAGGGTCACTGACAATAGAAGCGCGTAAGGGATTATCCACATGGGTATAAGCGAGTCTTACTCCCTCATTAATCCATGCCTCAATATCGGCACCTTCTTCAAAGCGCGCCTGCAAACCTATCTCCACAAAGGCCACTACGATGCCGGTATCCTGACAAATCGGACGTTTACCCTCAGCGCACATGCGTGAGTTGGTCAGGATTTGCGCAATCGCATCTTTAGCCGCTGGCGACTGTTCCTGTGCGTAAGCTGCACCCAAAGCCTGAATAAAATCGACCGGATGGTAATACGACATAAATTGCAAAGCGTCTGCCACACTGGCGACCACATCGGCTTTGCGGATAATAGCTGCACTGTTATTCATTAATTAGACCGGCTTATAGCGATAGAAGGATTCACGTCACGACGCAGTATTTTACCGTTTTTAGTGCGTGGGAACTGCTCGGTGATATAAATCACTTTGGGTGATTTATAGGCCGCGAGATGTTTCTTGGCATAGGCGAGCAAATCATCTGCGCTGGCCTTGCTACCAGCTTGCAAGATGACATAGGCCACCACCAGCACTTTATCTTTTTCTATGGTTTCTCCCACAGAGGCACAATCGGCCACATCGGGATGTGACTTCATCACACGTTCAATTTCATAAGGGGAAACGCGATAGCCGAAGCTCTTGATAATGTCGTCTTTACGACCTAAAAACCAAATATATCCATCCTCATCCATGCGCGCAAAGTCGCCTGTGATAAACCAACCATCATGTTTATATTTAGCGGTTTCTTCGGGCTGATTCCAATAATTGAGGAATAAACCAGGATCACTATCTGGCACCGAAATAACCCCCTCCTCACCCAGTGGAACCGGCTTTAGCGTCTCAGGATCTAGCAATTGAATATCATGCCCAGGCTGTGGGAAACCCGCAGAACCAGGACGGATAGGGCGCGATTTGGTCTCACACAAATAATAAGAAAATTCTGACATGCCAACCGCTTCATAGATATCAATCGCAAAACGTTCACGCCATTGCACCAAGACCTCATCGGACAGATGCTCACCCGCGCTCATGCAGTGGCGCAAACTAGGCACATCTTTTTGTACAAACTCGGTTTTTTGGAGAATCTGACGGTAGATAGTAGGCACCCCAATAAAGATGGTCGCCTGATGCTTGGCAATCAATCTAGGCCAAGTATTCGCATCATTTTTACCCTCATGCACGATGACCGTTTTGCCGTGATACAAAGGATCCATCAAGCCTGTACCAAGCACGTAGGTCCAGTTGAATTTACCCGAGTGCATAATGCGGTCGCCATTCGGACTAAAGTCAAACCAGTATTGCGAAGCTGGCATACGGCCCAATAGAGAGCGGTGTGCGTGCAACACGCCCTTGGGATACCCTGTTGTTCCTGAGGTATAGACCAAATAAGCGGGGTCATTCGCTTTGGTGGGATGCGGCGCTTGCCATTGTTGAATGCCCTCCAGCGCGTCAGATAAATCCAATACATGCATACCAGCCAGGCTTTCGAATTCGCCCTCACCACTTAACAAGACAAAAGCCAACCCAGTATCGGCTGTCAAGCTTTCGCGCAAGCTATGCCAAGCGGCTTTATCGGTCACCAACACTTTAGCGCCAGAATCTTTTGCCAAATAGGCAACCTCTTCCGCAGTCAGCAAAGTGGAGGTGGGAACAGAAATCGCCCCTGTTTTCATCGCTCCCAAAAACGCAGTGGGGTAATCCAAACAGTTGGGCAAACGTATCAATACACGCTCTCCCGCAGAGACCCCCAAATCACGTAACACTTGTGCAAAACGGCTGGTGCGTTGGGATAACTCAGCAAAAGTTATTTGGCTGGTACCCAGCGTATCGTCCTCGACAATCATCGCAATAGCTTGACTGTTGGCGCTATCTAGATGCCTATCGGTACAGGCCACACCGATATTAAAATGTTCAGGTATGTGCCATTGCCAAGCTGGAAATGGTGCAAAGCTAGCTGCACTTTGTACAGCATTTGTGGTGGCCATTTGATTCATAACAACTCCCTTAAGTTGTGATTATTTGCGCTTACAGAATCAAGCCATATGGCCAGTTCTGGCTGATTACCTGAGTCGGCAATTTCTGCATGACTTCTAAGGCAAACTTGGTGTCTTGTGGACCCAGAGCGCGTAACGCATTGGCGCGTAACAAAGTCTGTAACGCTTTACCAAACATAGGCGGATCTAACATCTCTCCTTCAAAGCGTATCGCACCGCCTAACAATGCATCCGCTTCAATTGCGGCTTTGAGGATTTTTATTTTTTGTGAAATTTCGGTGGGGGATGGCGTGTAAGCCACTTTACATAAATGAATATGCGCTGGGTGAATGACCTGCTTTCCGGTCAAGCCCATCGCAGCTTCTTGACAAGCATGTTTATAAACAATGCGCGATTCATTTTCGCCGTGCAAATCTAACCAACGGCGCACATCATTCGGCTCGAGGAATTTCTCGGGCATACTGCTGGAACCAATTAAAGTTTCTACCCCACCTATCACCCCTTTACCAGCGATACGTGCTTCAAACATCAATTGATTCATGAAGTATTTGAGTTCTTCGGTCCAGTGCTCTGGCGTGATATGAATACCCATCGCTTTGGAGAAGTCATGGATACCGAATACCACATGTTTCACCGTAGAGTACTGCATTAAGTCATGTGCAATTTTGAGTGAGCGTGGGTGCTCAATAATCGGCTGTATGGTAATTTTGTCATTCCATCCTGCCAAAATATTAGACAAGTCGCGCACCTCTGCTGCGCCATAAGCCTCACCGGCTTTAGCGAGCATCACCACGTCAATGGCATCCGACATATCACGGATAAAGGCGATATCTTTCTCGTACTCATCGGTGCGGAATGGATTAATTCTGACAGCGATAGAAACGGATTTTTTCTTTTCAAAAAATGCTGGCAACTCTTGGCGCAATAATTCGCGACTCATTTCTTTTTGACGACAGCCGTCTTCAAGGTCAAAAATCAAAGTGTGCGCACTGGTATTCAACGCATGCTTTTTCATACGCTTAGATGCAGCATCCAAGTCTTCGTATATGCCTTGCGCTGGCGAGTATTTCACCGGTGGATAATATAGCTGTATCCCCGGCCAATAGTCTCCCAACACATGGGGCGAGACCACGCGGCAGTAATCCGCTATCGCGTAAGGGTCAGAGTTGTATGGTTGCTCTGTCATTGTCTTATCCTCTTGATCATTCATTGAGTGCTCTCGCCTCTTAATTTTGCTAATACCTGTTTGGATGCATCATCCATTCCTTCATCCGACACACTCACCAATTTCCATAATTGCTGGTCAGGTAAATCTAACAAACTATTCAATGCAATCAGTTCTGCCTCACTTAGTTGCTCTAATGCATGGGCTACAAAATCCACGAACAGTAAATCCAACTCCAACATACCGCGGCGACACCGCCAACGTAAGCGCCCTATGGCAACTTCATCACCTAGTAAAGGTGGCTTAGTCATGTGCTAATTTACGCTTAACTTTGAGCGCCTTAATCTCATTGATGGCTTTGGATGGATTGAGTCCTTTAGGACAGACATCCACGCAATTCATAATATTGTGGCAACGATATAAACGGTAAGGATCTTCCAAATTCTCTAAGCGCTCTTCTTGCGCTTGATCCCGACTATCCACTATAAAACGATAGGCTTGCATCAACCCCGCAGGGCCCACAAATTTATCCGGATTCCACCAGAAAGATGGGCAAGCAGTAGTACACGCCCCGCATAAAATACATTCATACAAACCATCTAATTTGGCTCTATCCTCAGGCGACTGCAAACGCTCGGTAGCCGGCGGCGGATCGTTGTTAACCAGGTAGGGTTTAATGGAGTTGTAGTGTTCAAAAAACTGTGTCATATCGACAATCAAATCGCGAATCACAGGCAAACCGGGTAAAGGTCTCAATACCACAGGCTGTTTTAACTCGGCCAATGGCGTGACACAGGCCAAGCCGTTTTTACCATTGATATTCATGGCATCAGAACCGCATACTCCCTCACGACATGAACGACGCAAACTGAGCGTGTCATCCATTTCTTTAATTTGTATCAAAGCATCCAGCAACATACGAGTATCGGGTGTCAGCTCAATCTCATAGTCCTGCATATACGGTTCTTTGTCAGTATCAGGATTGAAGCGATAGATAGAAAATTTCATAGGGCTGGCCTCAAAAATATGCGCTTAATAGGTTCTCGCAACAAGCGGGAAACTCTCGACAGTGAGAGGTTTTAATTGCACTGCTTTGTAATCTAGTCGGTTACCTTCACGGTAATACAAGGAGTGTTTTAGCCATTGTTGATCATCCCGATTGGGGAAATCTTCACGACAATGCGCACCGCGACTCTCTTGGCGTGCCTCAGCAGCCAACATGGTGGCTTTGGCAACCTCAATTAAATTCTGTAATTCCAATGCCTCAACGCGGGCTGTATTAAATACTTGGCTCTTGTCTTTAATTTGTAGATGCTGGGTGCGTTCAGCAATCTGCAAGATTTGCTGTGATCCTTGTTGCATCAAATCCGGGAAACGGAATACGCCACAATGCGCTTGCATACAGCGACGCATCGCATCACCCACTTCGGCAACTACCTCACCATTTTGTTGTTGATTGATTTGATTCAATCTATGCATGGTCAAGTCAGCATAGTCACTGGGCAAAGGTTTGTGTGACTGGTTGGCAATTGTTTTAACCGTATGATTCCCGGCAGCACGACCAAACACCATCAAGTCCAGTAATGAATTCGAGCCCAATCGATTAGCGCCATGCACCGACACACAAGCACATTCTCCGATTGCATAAAGACCACGAATCACCTCACCACTATCCACCACCTGTCCATCTAAATTGGTGGGAATCCCTCCCATCATGTAATGCACAGTGGGAACAACGGGAATAGGGGATTGTGCTGGATCAACATTGGCAAATTTCATAGCGATTTTACGAATACCAGGCAAACGACTCTCAATCACTTTTTCACCCAAATGATCTAGCTTGAGCAACACCGCCTGACCATCGCGACCAACGCCTCGGCCTTGTTTAATTTCTGTAGCAATGGCGCGGGAAACCACATCACGACTCGCTAAATCCTTAGCCGTAGGTGCATAGCGCTCCATAAAGCGCTCACCCTCAGAGTTGACTAAATAACCGCCTTCACCACGCACACCCTCGGTAATCAGCACACCCGCACCTGCGACACCAGTCGGGTGGAATTGCCAAAATTCCATATCTTCTAAAGGAATCCCTGCTCTTGCCGCCATGCCTAAACCATCACCGGTATTAATGAAAGCATTGGTACTGGCATGGAAAATTCGTCCTGCACCACCGGTAGCAAAAATGGTCGCCTTGGCATGCAAAGCATAAACTTCACCGGTTTCGATTTCCATGGCGGTCACACCCAACACGTCACCTTCTTGGTCACGAATTAAATCCAACGCAAACCACTCAATCAGAAAATCAGTTTTTGCGAAAACATTACGTTGATAGAGGGTATGCAACATGGCATGTCCGGTTCGGTCAGCCACAGCGCAAGTGCGCGCGACAGACTCAGCACCATAACGTTTAGACATGCCGCCAAATGGACGTTGAAAAATTTTGCCGTTATCCAAACGGTCAAATGGCATACCAAAATGCTCTAGCTCGTAAATCGCCTCAGCAGCGTTTTTGCACATAAACTCAATCGCATCTTGGTCGCCCAAATAGTCAGACCCCTTGATGGTGTCATACATGTGCCAGTGCCAGTTGTCCTCGCCGACATTTCCTAGCGAGGCTGCAATACCGCCTTGCGCAGCCACTGTATGTGAGCGGGTTGGAAATACTTTTGATAGCACCGCTACTTTGGCGCCACTCTCTGCAAGCTGAAGTGCGGCGCGCAAACCCGCACCACCCCCACCCACCACAATGGCATCATATTGTTTAATTTGCATTGCACTCATATGCGACCTATCAATTCCATCTTATGTATTTAATCAAGTATTCCAAACGATCAGCAGAATTAGTACTGCATATATCCAAGACAATATTGCACAAACGCGCTGTACTCGCTCACGCACCACAGGATGATGCAAGTAATCCATAGTAATTTCTTTCACACCTATCCATGCGTGGTAAATCAAGGCCCAGGCAAATATCAAGCTGCTTAATTTGAACCACATCGGCTGACACCAAGCACGCCAGTCGGCAAAATTCAACATGCCATCGCCGGTTGCTTGCGGTCCGTCTATGGCTACCCGCACGGTCAGCATGATGAGATAAATCAGCATCAAGCCAGCACTAATGCGTTGCCATGCCCAATCAGAAAATCCATGCCCTGCCTTTACCATATCGCCACCGTAAAACTAATCAGCAAAATACCGGTTAACAGCAACACCATCATGCTAGATGCTCGTGCATAACGCAGTCGCAGACCCAAATGGGCATCTAATGCAAGGTGACGAATACCCGCACAGGCATGATGAAAAAACGCCCACGCCAGCAGCACTAGCAACAGTTTGACCAACAGGGAATGGAGGAATACCTGTGCCAACTGATACGACTGCTCGCTGCTGACCGTGAGCCAGAAAAGCAATAACCATAAAGGCAAACTCAAGAATAACAACGCACCACTGACTCTATGCATGATGGACACCAATGCAGGCACCGGCAGGCGTATAGTCAATAAATTTAAATTTTTGGGGCGTTTTCTCACCATCACTGACCTCGTTTAGCTGCTTCAGCTACACGCCCAGACACGCGCTCTTTGAGACGTGGATCGAAAGGCTTAGGAATAATGTAGTCCTTGCCGAATACGAGACTATCTAATTGATATGCCTGCAGCACTTCGCTAGGCACTGGCTCACGTGCTATTTCCGCCAATGCTTCAGCTGCAGCGACTTGCATACCAATCGTAATTTGTTTTGCGCGAGCGTCTAATGCTCCTTTAAACAAATAAGGGAAGCACAGCGCATTATTGACCTGATTAGGAAAATCCGAACGGCCCGTCGCCATCAAAATATCATCACGCACCTGATGTGCCACGGAGGGCAAAATTTCTGGATCAGGATTAGCTAAAGCAAAAACCACAGGGTTTTTTGCCATTGTTTTTAATAGCTCGGCAGGTAAGGCATTGGCAGAAGAAACACCGATAAAAACATCGGCATCTTGCATAGCATCTGCCAAGGTATGAATATCGCGCGTGGTAGCCAGCTCGCGATTCATATCATGCAAATCTTGACGGTCTGCTCTCAGCACCCCTTGCTTATCCAACATCACAATATGTTGCGCACCCATGACTTTTAACAACCGAGCACAAGCACATCCAGCCGCACCCGCGCCTAGAAAAACAATACGTGCCTCGCTTATTTTTTTACCCTGCAGATGTAAGGCATTCAATAAAGCCGCTCCAACAATCACAGCAGTGCCATGTTGGTCATCATGAAACACTGGGATATCCAAGCGTTCACGTAATTCTTTTTCGATACGGAAACAATGTGGTGCAGCGATATCTTCTAAATTGATACCACCAAAAGTAGGCGCAATATTGACGACCGTCTCAATAAATGACTCCACACTGGGTGCGGTCACTTCAATATCAAACACATCAATATCGGCAAAACGTTTAAATAAAACCGCCTTACCTTCCATCACCGGCTTACTCGCCAGCGCCCCCATATTGCCCAAGCCAAGCACTGCAGTGCCATCTGTAATCACCGCCACCAAATTGCCTTTATTGGTGTATTGATAGGCTGTAGCTGGATCCCGATTTATTTCACGCACCGGCTCGGCCACCCCCGGTGTATAAGCCAGTGACAAATCCGCCTGAGTAGCACATGGCTTAGAAGACTCGACCGATAACTTACCAGGCTTAGGAAACTGGTGATAATGTAATGCGCGTTGTTTTAAATCCGACATTGCGAACTCCCTGTTGTTATTCTGCTGGCCGATGACTTCAAGTCTGCTCTCATCACTATTCCAAATCTGCTTGGTAGTGGTAATAGTCGGTCAGACATAGCCCCAGACGCCACTCGAGTGGACGATTGCCATAGCTATAAGCAATTCTGTCTATCTGCAATAAAGGGGTGCCTTTTTTCAACTTCAAAGCAGCGGCCACCTCGGCTGGCGCCTCAACGGCACGAATTTCTTCATGCGCCCCTACCATAGGAATGCCATACAGCTCCTCATACATTCGATACAAAGAACCCTTATATTCATCGACTTGTTTACCGCTCAAGCCATTAAACTCTTGTGCTGGCAAAACGATATGGTCATAGATTAATGGGCGGCCATCGAAAATCAGTAAACGTTTAATTTCAATAATGGCGCTACCGCTTTTGATATTTAATTTCTTGGCTACTTTGGCCGTTGCTTTTGCACGCACACAGGAAATTAATTGATTTTGTGGAAGTGCTTTTTTTCCATCAGGGCCAGCCAAACGCAAGAAGCGTAATTTTTGCACCTCACCATTGTGTGAGCTGACATAAGTCCCCTTACCTTGACGGCGCGTCAAAATATTTTCTGACACTAAAGCATCAATCGCTTTACGCACCGTGCCCTGGCTCACCTGAAAGCGTGCCGCCAATTCCATTTCACTTGGAATCATCTCGCCCGCTTTCCATTCGCCATCAATCAAACTCTGCGTCAGCATACGTTTGATTTGCTCATATAGCGGCTGATAACTCAGTACATTACTTGCAGTGACATTCATCATGGTGACAAGTGTACAACAACTTTTTTACAAAAGTCTAGAGTTTTATGTCTTATATAAGATATCTTTTTATTGACATGATTTTTTTTGCTCTATAAAATCGAGACCATGCTCAAATTTTTAGGGGCTCATAATTTCAGGGAAGGGATGAGATGAGTTCGCCACAAACCAAAGATAACAGCGCAGGGCTGAACAGCTTGTTTAGACCAAGACGCTCCATGCTATATGTACCTGGTTGCAATACCCGCTACATTAATAAAGCACGTTCCTTACATGCCGATTCAGTGATTTTGGATTTGGGCAACCCTATCTTAATTGAAGCCAAAGAAGAAGCGCGCGCCAATGTGGTTGCAGCAGTTAAACAAGGTGGCTTTGGCTCTCGCGAAGTCGTAGTTCGCGTCAATGATATCGACTCCCCTTGGGGCAAGGATGATATATATGCGGTCGCCAATATTGGTGCTGACGCCATTCTTTTTCCTAATATTGATACCAAACAAGATGTTCTGACCGTGTTAGATATCCTCGCTGATGCGGGCAACGGCACAGTGCCGATCATGGTCATGATAGAGAGTCCGCTAGCTGTTTTGCATGCTGAAGAAATCGCCAGCGCATCGGATCGTATCGCATGTATGGTTATGGCGACCTCGGACTTACTTTCGCACTTACGCGGTCGCGTAACCTATGAACGTCTGCCATTACTCACCAGCTTATCGATGGTGCAATTAGCCGCGCGTGCCTACGGCCGCTCTATCGTAGATGGCATCAGCACCAATTTTAAAGATATGCATTCGTTTGAATATGCCTGTCGTATGGGTCGAGATTTAGGATTGGATGGCAAGACTTTGGTACACCCCTTGCAGTTGGATTATTGCAACGATGCTTACACCCCCAAACGCGAGGAGGTTGAATTAGCCAAAGAAATTATTTCCGCCCTCGCCGCCGCCAATGCTGCAGGTCGAGGAACGGTGGTGGTGGAAGGCCGACTCATCGAGCGTCATCAAGTTGAAGCAGCCAAACGACTATTACGTTTGAGTGAAATGATACAAACTCTGGAGACAGAAATTGAGCGCTAATAGCAAAAGTCCTACGGGCAATTTCTTTGAGGATTTCTATATTGGGCAGGTATTTCACCATGCCACACCTCGCACGATTAGCGATGGTGATAGCGCTTTATATATCGCCTTAACCGGCGCTAGGCAGGTGTTATCTAGCGCCGACACGGTTGCTCATGCAATGGGGTATCAGCGTCGCGTGGTCGATGATTTACTCGCCTTCCATATCGCCTTAGGTAAAACAGTGCCAGACATTTCTATTAATGCTGTGGCCAATTTGGGCTATGCCCAGGTGAAATTTCTACGTCCAATTTATGCGGGCGACACCCTCAGCAGCAAGTCCACCGTCATAGGCCTGAAACAGAATTCCGATGGCAAAAGCGGTGTGGTCTATGTGCAATGTGAAGCAAGCAATCAAAACCATCAAATCGTCATGACATGGATACGCTGGGTCATGGTACGCAAGCAAGATACAGCCGCGCCTGCACCAACGACAGTTATTCCTGAATTAGACAAGGTGGTGGACGTCAATCACCTGAGTGTTTCTGCGGATATCAGCTATCAATTATTTGATACGCAAATCACAGGTAGTGATTATGTCTGGGATGACTATGAGGTGAATGAGCAAATTCATCACCCTTCTGGCATGACCATTGATGAGAGCGATCACACGCTCGCTACCAAGTTATACCAAAATCCAGCACGCCTGCATTTTGATGCGACACAATCCACTTATCAAAAACGTCTAATTTTTGGTGGCCATATTATTTCCGTATGTCGCGCACTTAGCTATGAAGGTTTAGAAAACGCATTGACGATAGCTGCCATCAATGGAGGATCGCATTGCAATCCCACTTTTGCTGGTGACACGATTTATGCCCACAGCCAAGTACTCGATAAGTGGCAGCTACCCAATCGAGAGGATGTTGGGGCACTGCGTCTGCGTTTACTGGGGGTTAAAAATGAACGTCTGCAAGATGCCAGCATGGCCATGCGTGAAGAAAATGGCAAACGCATTTATCAGCCAAATGTAGTGCTGGATTTAGATTACACGGTATTAATGCCGCGCAAAACAAAATAAACCTGAAGGAAATAATCTTGAATAATCTCGTACACCCTAATGATGCGCTGTTTAAAGGCGAAAAAGCTTTTCCTGTCATCCCTAGCTGTGAACATTTTGCTGGCAGTGAAAAACTCATCCTAAAAGCGTTGCAAATTCAAGCCGAATTGGGCCCCATCTTTAATATCACCTGTGACTGTGAGGATGGTGCGGCAGCGGGTCAAGAACGCGAACATGCGGAGATGATCGTGCGTGTGCTGAACTCCGAAGCCAATGTACACAAAATGGCTGGCGTTCGAATACATGACTATACCCATGCGGCTTGGCGTCAGGATGTCGATATTTTCGTAAAAAATATTGGTGAGTTGGTGGCTTATATCACCATTCCAAAATCAACCAATGCTGCGCAAGTGCGCGAGATGATTAGTTACATCCAGAACAAATGCCGCGAATGCGGAATACAACGTGAGATTCCCATCCACGTACTGATAGAAACCCACGGCGCCTTACACGAGGTATTTGAGATAGCTGCGCTGCCGTGGATACAAGTGCTAGATTTTGGCCTCATGGACTTCGTCAGCGGACATCATGGAGCAATCCCTGCTTCCGCCATGCGCAGTCCAGGTCAATTTGAGCATCGTCTGCTGGCTCGCGCCAAGGCGGAAGTGGTTGCCGCCGCGCTTATGCACGGTATCGTGCCAGCACACAATGTCTCATTAGACCTGAAAAACGTTGAGGCCACTTTTAATGACGCAAGCCGAGCTCGAAATGAATTCGGATTTTTAAGAATGTGGAGTATCTATCCAACCCAAATTCAGGCCATCGTAGATGCCATGAAGCCTAATTTGGATGAGGTGCAAGATGCTGCCGACATTTTAATTGCCGCCCAGCAAGCTGATTGGGGACCGATACAACATAAAGGCGAGTTACACGACCGCGCAACCTATCGTTATTACTGGGAAATCCTGCAAAAAGCCAAGCTTTCTGGAATCGCTATTCCATCAGCCGCAGCGCAGGCATTCTTTTAAGCAGAGGATCACAGATGAATATGCAATCCGCCGGCGCACGCTTTCGAGCAGCCCTACGCCAAGAAAAGCCATTACAAATCATAGGTGCGATTAATGCCTACCATGCCAAGTTAGCCGAGCAAAGTGGCTTTAAAGCTATTTATTTATCGGGTGGTGGTGTAGCCGCTGGTTCTTTGGGTCTGCCGGATTTGGGTATTTCGACCATGGATGATGTATTGACCGATGTCAGACGCATTACGGATGCCACTGATACACCTCTGTTAGTGGATATTGATACTGGCTGGGGCGGTGCATTTAATATTGCCCGCGCCATCAAGTCTGTCAGCAAAATGGGGGCAGCTGCCGTACATATTGAAGACCAAGTGCAAGCCAAGCGCTGTGGTCATCGCCCAAACAAGGCCATCGTCACACAGGCAGAAATGGTGGACCGAGTTAAGGCTGCAGTCGATGCTAAAACAGATCCTGATTTCGTCATTATGGCGCGCACCGATGCGCTTGCAGTAGAAGGTTTGCAATCTGCCATAGATCGCGCTTGCGCCTGCGTTGAGGCCGGAGCAGATATGATATTTCCAGAGGCCATGACTGACTTAGACATGTATAGACAATTTGCCCAAGCGGTGAAAGTGCCGGTACTGGCGAATATTACTGAGTTTGGCTCTACACCACTATTTACCGTGGATGAATTAGCCAGTGCTGAGGTTAGCATGGTGCTATATCCACTCTCTGCTTTCCGTGCCATGAATCAAGCTGCTCTCAAGGTATATCAAGCAGTTCGCCGTGATGGCACGCAAAAAAATGTACTGGATCTGATGCAAACGCGTATGGAGTTGTATGACCACCTCGGTTATCACGACTTCGAGCAAAAGCTAGATCAACTATTCCAACAATAATTATTTGCCGGGAGAGACGTATGAGTAACGCCACTGACGCCAATCAAGCAAGCACCAATAGCGCAAGCAGCGAGCCTAAACGCAAAAAGGGCGTCGCCCTGTCCGGCGTTGTTGCCGGAATTTCTGCCATTTGTACCGTCGGGCATAGTGGCAACGATTTACATTATCGCGGTTATGATATTTTGGATTTGGCTAAGCATGCTACGTTTGAAGAAGTTGCTTATTTGTTGATTTATGGTGAATTGCCAAATCAACAGCAATTAGCCGATTATCACAAAAAATTAAAAAAATTACGCGACTTACCTGCTGCTTTAAAAACCGTTCTAGAGCAAATTCCTGCCAACGCCCACCCTATGGATGTGATGCGCACAGCTTGTTCAATGTTAGGGACTTTGGAGCAAGAAGCGGAAGACCATAATATTGTCGGTGCAAAAGATATCGCTGACCGACTCATCGCTTGCTTTGGCTCAATTTTGTTGTATTGGTATCACTTTAGCCACAATCAAAAACGTATCGACTGTGTGACCGATGACGATTCTATTGCTGGACACTTTTTGCATTTATTACATGGCAAACGCCCATCACCGCTACATGAAGAATGTATGAATACTTCATTAGTGTTGTATGCGGAACATGAATTTAATGCATCGACTTTTACCGCACGCGTCATTGCGGGCACCCTGGCGGACATCTATTCCAGCATTAGCGGTGCTATCGGCGCCTTGAGTGGTCCTAAGCACGGTGGTGCTAATGAGGTAGCCATGGAGATTATTGCCCGCTATAGCAGTCCAGATGAAGCCGAAGCTGACATCATGCGTCGCATGGCGAATAAAGAAATTATTATCGGCTTTGGTCATCCGGTTTATACCATTTCTGACCCACGTAACGTGGCCATCAAAGAAGTTTCTCGTCGCCTGTGTGAAGCTGGCGGCAATATGAATTTATTTAATATCTCCGACCGCATAGAACAAACCATGTGGCGTGAGAAAAAAATGTTCCCGAATCTCGATTGGTATAGTGCATCGAGTTATCACATGATGGGGGTTCCTACTGCCATGTTTACCCCCATTTTTGTGATTTCCCGTACCACTGGATGGGCTGCGCATGTGATTGAACAGCGCATTGATAACAAGATTATCCGCCCCAATGCCGAATACAACGGGCCAGATAATCGCGCCTTTGTCCCCATGAATAAACGTTAATTTTTATCGAAAGAAAGTACCATGTCAGCCCATATCTCGAATGTAAGACCCGATCCCGATCAAGTGTTGGTCGATATCGCCGACTATGTATTGAATTATCAAATCAATAGCGATGAAGCCTATAACACGGCTCGCAATTGCTTAATGGATACCCTAGGTTGCGGCTTAGAGGCCCTTTCCTATCCAGCTTGTACCAAGTTGCTGGGGCCTATTGTGCCTGGTACGGTAGTGCCAAATGGTGCAAAAGTCCCCGGTACACAGTTCCAACTTGATCCTGTACAAGCTGCATTCAATATCGGTGCGATGATACGTTGGCTGGATTTTAATGACACTTGGTTGGCTGCAGAATGGGGGCACCCTTCTGATAATTTGGGCGGCATTCTTGCCACAGCCGATTGGATTTCTAGAACTCGCGTTAGTCAAGGCAAAGACCCATTAACCATGCGCGACGTGTTAACTGCCATGATTAAGGCGCATGAAATTCAAGGCGTGCTGGCTCTAGAAAACAGTTTCAACCGAGTCGGTATTGACCACGTGATTTTGGTCAAAGTCGCCTCGACCGCAGTGGTGGCCGGCATGCTCGGCGCTAGCCGCGATGAAATCATCAATGCTGTATCCAATGCGTGGGTGGATGGTCAAGCATTACGCACCTACCGTCATGCGCCCAATACTGGTTCGCGTAAATCTTGGGCCGCCGGCGACGCCACCAGCCGCGCTGTGCGTTTAGCCTTGATGGCGATGAAAGGCGAGATGGGTTACCCCTCTGCCCTCAGCGCTAAAGGCTGGGGGTTCTATGATGTGTTGTTCAAAGGACAGCCATTTAAATTCCAACGCCCATATGGCAGCTATGTGATGGAGCATGTGTTATTCAAGATTTCTTTCCCAGCAGAATTCCATGCACAAACTGCAGTGGAATGTGCTTTCGCTCTACATCAACAAATCGCTCATCGCGTAGATACGCTAGAGAAGATTGATCAAATCGATAAGATTGTAATCACCACGCACGAATCCGCGATTCGTATTATTGACAAGTCAGGCCCACTGGCCAATCCAGCAGATCGTGACCACTGTATCCAATATATGAGTGCTGTTGGTTTGCTCAAGGGCAATCTAACCGCAGCAGACTATGAAGACGATGTTGCTGCTGATCCGCGCATAGACGCCTTGCGCGCCAAGATGCAATGTGTGGAAAATACCCAATATACCCAAGACTATTTAGATCCAGACAAACGCTCTATCGCCAATGCAATCCAAGTATTCTTTAAGGATGGCAGCAAATCCGACAATGTCGCAGTGGAGTATCCTATTGGTCATCGTCGTCGTCGCGCAGAGGGCATTCCTGAGCTAGTGAAGAAATTCAAAGTGAATTTGGCACGTCGCTTCCCAGCCAAACAGCAACATGCGATTTGGTCTGTGTGTGAACAGCAAAAAACTCTGGAAGCTACGCCAGTACATGAGTTCGTTAACCTATTTGAGATTTAAGCACAATGTTAGCGCAATACCACACCCACATCACCGAGCGCGCAGCGCAGGGCTTGCCGCCTTTACCGCTGAATGCGGAGCAAAGCGCAGCCCTCGTTGAGCTGCTCAAGTCCCC
>RFPI01000022.1 GCA_009926205.1 Methylophilaceae bacterium | reverse complement strand
CCTAGCAAAGCTCCTAAAGAGCTAGAAGCGTTTATTCATACTCATCTGTTGTTGCTGAACGACCACAGCATACGCGATGACCCTAAGCAAATTATTCGCAATGAACGTTGCAATGCCGAATGGGCCTTGAAACAACAACTAGAAAGCATCGTAGAACAGTTTGAGCAAATTGAAGATGAATATTTGCGAGAGCGCAAACAAGATGTGATTCAAGTAGCTGAACGTATCATCAAAGTGCTATTGGGAAGACCAAGCCAAGTCCCTGTGCTGGAACAAGAAAAAGCCATTATTTTGGTGGCGCATGATATTTCACCAGCCGATGCTATCCAATTCAAACAACATCAATTTGCTGCCTTTGTCACTGATGTTGGGGGCGCCACATCGCATACCGCCATTTTGGCACGAAGCCTCAATATTCCCTCTATCGTCGCCTTGCATAGAGCGCGTTCATTGGTGCGTGATGGCGACTTGATTATTGTTGATGGAACACATGGTGTACTCATCGTCGATCCAGATAAAACCACTCTTGCCGAATACAAATTACGCCAAGAGCAATGGCAACTCGAGCAGCAAAAACTCAAGCGTTTAAAGAATACCAAAGCGGTCACTTTGGATGGTATTGATGTTGAGATATATGCCAACATCGAAGTGCCAGAGGATGTCACACAAGTAAACGCTGCGGGGGCCTCTGGCATTGGCTTGTACCGCACTGAATTTTTGTTTATGAATCGTCGTGAAGCACCCAACGAGGAAGAACAATTTCAAGCTTATCGCTTGGTGGCAGAAACCATGCAGGGTAAACCTGTGATTATCCGTACACTGGACTTGGGTGCCGATAAAGAAATCAGCGCAGATGTAGAACGCAGCTGTACCAATCCAGCATTGGGTCTGCGTGCGATACGACTTTGCTTGGCAGATCCGCCTCTGTTTCATACCCAGTTACGCGCACTGTTACGCGCATCGGCCTTTGGTAATATTCAAATTTTGTTACCTATGCTGTCTTCGATTAGCGAATTGCGCCAAGCTCTACTTTTTATTGAGCGCGCTAAACAAAGCCTGCGATTAGAAAAAGCCGCATTCAATGAAAAAATTCAGGTGGGCGGCATGATAGAAATCCCCGCTGCGGCAATATGTGCAGAGGCCTTTGCTCGTGAATTAGATTTTCTCTCTATCGGTACCAACGATTTGATTCAATATTGTTTGGCGATTGACCGCACCGACGACAGTGTTTCGCATTTATATAATCCAGTGCATCCCGCCGTATTGCGTATGATAGAAATGACCATACGTGCCGCTGATAAAGTAGGTAAAAAAGTTTCGGTGTGTGGTGAGATGGCGGGCGACACAAAACTCACTAAGCTTTTATTGGGACTGGGCTTAAGACAATTTTCCATGCACCCTGCGCATATTTTGAATGTCAAATATTTAGTATTGAATAGCGAGCTTTCTAAACTGCAACCGATTGCCAAGAAGATTGTGCAAACCCAGGATGTAGATAAGATTGAACCTTTGATTGCTAAATTGAATCATTAAGTTGTACAAAAATTTTTCTAGGTATCTACGTGAACTCAACTATGCAAAACCCATTACTCGATTTTTCTGGTCTTCCTCAATTTGACCGTATTCAGCCTGAGCACATCACGCCAGCGTTAGATACGCTTATTCAGCAAGGCAAACAAACCATAGAGCAACTCGCCATCAGCGATGCGGCACCAACATGGCAAAACTTCGCTGAGCCGCTGGAGCAAATTGAGGAAAAATTATCACGTGCTTGGTCGCAAGTTGGCCATATGAATGCAGTGGTGAATTCGCCAGCATTGCGCGAGGCGTATAACGACAATCTGCCTAAGTTGACCGATTTCTATTCTGATCTGGCCCAAGATGAGCGCTTATACAACAAGTTCAAAGCACTTAAGGCGAGTCGCGAGTATGCCTCGCTCACACAAGCGCAAAAGAAAATTATTGATAATGAAATACGCGATTTCAAATTAGGTGGTGCTGAATTACCACCCGCACAAAAACAAAGATTCAAACAGATTCAGGAACAACTCTCTAAGCTGACCACGAAGTTCGAAGAGAATATTATGGATACGGTGGATGCGTTTCAGCATATTGAAGCCGATACAGCTCATTTGTCGGGTATTCCACAAGATGCTTTAGCCGCAGCAAAGCAAGCGGCGGAAACAGTTGGTCAATCAGGCTATTTATTTACCCTGCATTTCCCCTCTTACATGCCCGTATTGCAATATGCTGACCACAGACCTTTGCGAGAAAGTTTATATCGTGCCTATGCCACCCGCGCCTCTGAATTAGGTGAGGCAAAATGGGACAACTCTGGCCTCATGCAGGAGATTTTAGCTTTACGTCATGAAGCAGCTGTCATGTTAGGTTTTAGCAACTATGCTGAAATGTCCTTGGCCACCAAAATGGCTGACAGCCCGCAACAAGTCATCGACTTTTTGCAAAATCTTGCGCAACGCGCCAAACCCTATGCACAACAAGATATGCAAGAGCTGCAAACGTATGCTGCCAAGTTAGGGATTTCTGATATGCAGGCTTGGGATGTGGCTTATGTGTCTGAGAAATTACGCGAGCAAAAATATGCTTACTCAGATCAAGAGGTCAAACAATACTTCCCTGAAGCCAAAGTATTACAAGGCCTATTCAAGGTAGTTGAGAGTATTTTCAAGGTACACGTGCGCAAAACACAAGCACCGGTTTGGCACACAGATGCTAGCTTTTATGAGATACGCGATCAGCAACAACAGTTGATTGGTCAATTCTATTTAGATCTATATGCACGCAATAACAAGCGCGGTGGTGCTTGGATGGATGAGGCTATTACCAGACGCGTTCATGATGGTCAGTTAACTACGCCAGTGGCCTATCTGACCTGTAATTTCTCTGCTCCTGTCGGTGACAAGCCTGCACTGTTTACCCATGACGAAGTGATTACTTTGTTCCATGAATTTGGCCATGGCTTGCATCATATGCTGACCCGCGTTGAGAGTTATGGTGTCTCTGGCATCAAGGGTGTCGAATGGGATGCCGTCGAATTACCAAGTCAGTTTATGGAAAACTTTTGCTGGGAATGGGATGTGGTAAAACACATGACCAGTCATGTCGACAGCGGCGAACCTCTACCGCGCAGCTTGTTCGATAAAATGATAGCCGCCAAGAATTTCCAATCAGGCATGCAAACTGTTCGCCAGATTGAATTCTCATTGTTCGATATGCGCTTGCATCATGAATATCGCGATCACAACAGAATCGATGTATTGCAATTAATCGAACAAGTGAGAGATCA
The DNA here is from genome assembly GCA_009926205.1 of Methylophilaceae bacterium. GTDB lineage: Bacteria > Pseudomonadota > Gammaproteobacteria > Burkholderiales > Methylophilaceae > RFPI01. Next base: position 19,191 of record RFPI01000022.1, on the reverse strand, counting down.
AGTTGCGGTCGTCAGACCTCCCAAATGGAATCGCTTCCCGCATGCTTTCTCCCACATATTTGCTGGTGGTTACGCGGCAGGTTATTACAGTTATAAATGGGCCGAAGTATTGTCCGCAGATGCCTACAGTATGTTTGAAGAAAATGGTGTGTTGTGTGCCGAAACAGGTCAGCGCTTTTGGCACGAGATATTGGCGCAAGGTGGTTCTCGCCCAGCGATGGAATCCTTTGTGGCATTCCGCGGTCGTACCCCAGATATTGAGGCCTTGTTACGTCATCACGGTATGAGTGCTTGATGAAGATTGCAACCTGGAATGTCAACTCTTTAACAGTGCGTCTGCCTCATGTGTTGGATTGGCTTGCCAGCGCAAAACCAGATGCACTTTGCTTGCAGGAAACCAAACAAGAGGATGGCAAGTTTCCCTACGATGCATTGCGTGAAGCTGGTTATCATGCCATTCATAATGGTCAAAAAACCTACAACGGAGTCGCCATCATTAGTCCTCATGCAATTGAGTCAGTGAGTACCAACATAGCTGGCTTTGAGGATGAACAAAGACGTGTTATCAGCGCTACCGTCAATGGGATACGCTTAGTTTGTGCCTATATTCCAAACGGGCAGGCAGTAGGCTCAGATAAGTATCAATATAAACTCCAATGGCTGAATGCCTTTACCAGTTGGTTAAAACAAGAGCTACAGCAATACCCTCGACTTGCAGTATTAGGCGACTACAATATCGCACCCCATGATATCGATTGTCATGATCCACAAGCTTGGCAGGGTCAAGTATTGGTGAGTGAGGCCGAGCGCGCTGCTTTTCAGCAACTATTGTCTTTAGGCTTGCACGACGGTTTCCGATTATTTAATCAAGACAGTGGTCAATATAGTTGGTGGGATTATCGTATGGCAGCCTTCCGACGTAATCTCGGAATGCGTATCGATCATATTTTGGTGAGTGATAGCCTTAAGCCGCATTGTCAGCAAAGCTATATTGATAAAAGCCCAAGAAAACTAGAGCGCCCGAGTGACCACACCCCGGTGGTGCTTGAGCTGGCTGCCTAAGCCCAAGCGCATGAACGCTTTCGCATCCAATCCGCAAATCATTGAATGGCAAGTGGCTGAGCAGTCATTTTCTGCTGTATGGCATTCAGAAGCAGGAGTGATAGCGCCACAAAAAATTATGGCAGTGGATGACAGTTTAAGTGCCGACCAAGCCTATCAACTCGCCAGTCAAGGCAATGACTTGCTATGGTTAGGTGATTTCCATCAGGCTAAACAAGTACTCAGCGCTATGGCAAGGCGGCATGATAAGAAAATGCAGGCCGGTAAAAAAACACCTATCAACACTACAAGCAAGGCTAAATCCGTTAAGCCCAGCAACCAAGCCAATATCTTAGGCCACGCTAAAGTACTTAGCGCAGAAGACTTTCATCGCTATCGCATGGCGCAAGCGCAACGCGCTCGCATCCTTGGCAGGATATTAATTCCATTACAAGCAGACAACATTATTCCATTGCGCCGAGCGCCAGATGTTGCACTCGCATGCACACAAGTATTAGACCCCAGCGATACGATGCGAGTACTTTCCTTGCGCGAGATGCTGAGTATTATTGCGGCTTTTGAGTGGCGAAAAAAAGGCGTATGGTTGGAGCCTTTGCAGGCGCGTGTTTATCCTCACTATGGGGTATTTTCTCCCGTACGCGGCGAGTATTTGTCGCTGCTCGCAAAAGCGCCCTTGCACAAGATAGATAGCGCTTGGGATATTGGCACCGGCACCGGCGTAATTAGTGCCTTACTAGCACAGCGCGGAATCAAACAGATTATTGCCACGGATAATGACCCACGCGCGCTTTCTTGTGCGCAAGAAAATCTCGCACACATGGGCATCTCCACCGTGCAACTTGAAATAGCTGATTTATTTCCAAACAGTAAACAACCGGCAGATTTAATCGTTTGTAATCCGCCTTGGTTGCCCGCTAAACCCAGCGCACCAATAGAGCGTGCTGTGTATGACCAAGACAGCCAAATGCTGACCAGCTTTCTTAGCGGAGTAGGCACTCACCTTTCCTCCGGTGGAGAAGCGTGGCTGATTATGTCTAATCTCGCAGAATTGTTGGGATTACGTGAACCAGGACTATTATTAGAATGGATTTCACAGGCAGGCTTATATGTCATCGACAAAATGGATATACAGCCGCAACACGGAAAAGCCTTTGATCGCTCAGATGCGCTTTACTTAGCCAGGGTAAAAGAAGTGACTTCCTTATATCGTCTCGGACGAACGAAGTAGCGGATTGACTATTTAATTTTGATGCCCAACTGTTTCAGTTTGCGATATAAGTGGGTGCGTTCCATCTCAACATTCTCCGCAACCTTACTCATATTGCGCTCGGCTTTTTGAATGTGATGTTCAAAGTATAAACGTTCAAAAGCGTCTCTGGCCTCTCGCAATGGCTGATCTAAATTCACCCCAGATGTAGCCCCAGCATCTTGCTTTGCCTCATCAATTTCTGGCTGGAATTGCAGCATGATGCGCTTCACATCATCTTCTGTGACCCGCTCACCCTTGCTGGACTGCATTAAGGTGCGAATCATATTATCAAGCTGAGAAAGATTGCCTGGCCAATCAAATTTTCTTAAAGCATTCAATGCTGCCGTATCAAAATCACGATAAGGCAAACTATTACTTTCCCCTAACATCACTCCAAGAGCACGCACAATATCGGGAATATCATCTTTGTGCTGATTAAGTATGGGCAATTGAATGGCGTTCGCTGACAAAATTTGTAGCAATTGCGAATCTAATTGCTGTTCTAAAAGTGCATTTAAATTGAGGGCTGTGGCACAAATGACTCTCACTTGATGCTTTTCTGCATTAGCGATTAATAAATTCAATCCTTTTTGTTGGGTTCGACTCAACTCTGCAAGTTCAGAAATCAGCAAAACCCCTTGTTCTAGCTCTTGTAATAACGCCAACGGCTCGCTACTTAAACGATCCAGTTCGTCTAACACCATCCATGGTGTGTCATGTCTATGGAAGAATTTTGCGTATAAATGTGTACCTGCAAATTGCTCTCCGGATAACAGCACTGGAGATTTATGCAGTGCCAATGACTCAAAGCTGGCACGTAATTCGTTAATCAGTGCGCTTTTTCCCAATCTTAAGAAATGGATATCAGACTTAGGCAACTGCTCACTGTGTTTCAACGCCGCACTCACAGTTTTTAATAGCTTTTGTAAAGCGATAGGTTTTTCAAGGAAATCAAACGCGCCAATTCTTGTCGCCTCGACCGCAGTATCAATAGTGCCATGCCCTGACATCATGACCACTGGCATGGTAAGTAATCCGCTATTACCCCACTCCTTGAGCAAGCTGATGCCATCACAATCTGGCATCCAAATATCCAATAGGACTAAATCAGGTGTGAATTGTTGGCGATATTCACGCGCTTGCGCAGCATTTTCAGCCAAACGCACTTGATAGCCCTCATCTTGCAGTATGTCACGCAGCAACTCGCGGATGCCGACTTCATCATCTACAACGAGTATTTGTCTTGCACTCATGACGTCACCCGTTTGGATTTAACTGTTGAGGTTTTCTTGGATTTGTTATTAGTCTTTTTGCTCTTGCTTGCAGAGCTGGAGGGGGAAGATATCTCGCTAGCTAATGGTAATGAAACTATTACCTGCGCGCCTGAAACTTTTTTCTGTTGATTGAGATTATGCAAACTAATCTGTCCTTTATGTTCTTCTATCATTTTTTTCACAATAGCTAAGCCTAAACCAGTGCCATGGGGTTTACTCGTGACATATGGCTCGAAGGCACGCGTCATCATTTCTATTGGGAAACCACTCCCATTGTCACTCACTGAGAGAGTGACATGTTGTGCTTGGATGTCAGTGCGCACCTCAATCACAGGCTTGGCAACACCATCCAAAGCATCTTGCGCATTTTGTAATAAATTATGCAGCACTTGTCGTAACATCACCGCATCCCCCATCACTTGCGTGCTTTGATGACACAAATCTGTGACTATCTGGATATGCTCTGGTTGATACAATTCCAACACATCACGCACCAAATCATTGATATCCACCAATGCTAAATTCACCACAGGCGCTCTGGCATATTCACTAAATTCATTCACCATAGTTTTCATGGCGCCCACTTGTTCTACGATTGTTTTGGTAGCACGTTCCAAAATACTTCTATCAGACTCGGTCAATTTGTCCGCCAGCTTAAATTCCAATCGCTCAGCAGACAGTTGAATCGGTGTGAGTGGATTCTTAATCTCGTGGGCAAGTCTTCGTGCCACCTCGCCCCAGGCTGCATCACGTTGGGCTTGCACCATATGGTAGTAATATCATCAAACATCAACAGATGTCCGCGGTCTTGATTACCAGGCAGACGCGAACCATGTATCATCAAAGTGCGTTTGCCTTGTGCCGTTGTGGTTTCCAGTTGCAAGTGCCACTCACCCATAGGATGTAGTGAATATTGTTCGGCAATGGTCTGGACAAAAGACTTGAGTGCAGCTTGCTCTTGCGCTAAAAACTTTAGACTTTTGCTAACATAAGGATGCAAATTCAATCCCAAAATATTCGCTGCCGCCAAGTTGTATGTTCGAATTTCATCTCGTTCATTGAGTGCAATCACACCTGTAGATAGATGTGCCAAAATCAGTTCTAAATAAGCACGTGCAGCTTCCACTCTCTCTCGATTGCGATTAGCAGCTTGAGTCGCTTCGGCCAACTGCTGTGTCATACTATTGAATGATTGCACCAAGATACCCAACTCTGCCTTGCGCGGGCAGTTGTTTGCCATAATCGCCACTGGCAATGGCCCTTGTTCCTTCGGCCAAAACACCTATGGGTGCGGTAAATCTTCGACTCAGGAAGAAAGCGATAGACATCGCCGTGAGCAATGTCAGCATCAACACCAAGGTCAAGGTCAATGCAAATACCTCTTTCATGGACTGACGTCCAAGCGATAATTCTTGGTAATCTTGATAGACTGCTTGGACTTCTTCAGCGGTACTCGAGAGTTGTTTAGGAACGGGTTGAAGCAGTTGAAGGATGCGTGGCTCAGCAGCTACATCATTATTATTGACTGGCACAAGCACTCTAAGATACAGACCTTTTCCACTAATCGGCTCAATATTGCCATAGGCCTTTAATTTTGCCTGACGCAGTTGCTCCACACTTGGCGTATTAGGCAGGAAACTACTCGACTCAGCACTTGAGAAAGCTAAAATCTTACCTTGTAGACTTAATAAAACTGCGTCTTGCACGCCTGTTTTTTCGCGTAAATCACTCAACACTGTCACATGCATAGCTGAAGGCTGAAAGGCGAGGTTCAATGCCATACTTTCACCCTTTTGTTTAACATCTTGCATCAGCGCATCCAAAGCACTTTGGCCCAAATGCACGCCACCCTCCAGAGCTGCCTCAACTTTTACGTTAAACCATGACTCGATAGACTGTGTAAGAAAATTGACCGAGACCAAATACACAATCAGGCCAGGAATAATGGCAACTAAGCTAAATGCTCCCAGCAATCTTCTTGTAAGACGCCCACCAATCGCACTCGCCTTAATTTGACGATACATACGGACAATCTGAACACCAATCAGCAGCAGTAATAGCAGAGCCAAACAAATATTCAGCACTAACAGCAAAGTATAGTAGTTACCGGAAATAGGGCCCTGAGAGCTGGCTTGCGACAGCAAATACAGCAGCACAGCTGCCAGCACAATACTAAGAGATACGATATATTTCATTTATAGATTTAGGCTTGGAACCCAACGCATACGCTCAGAATACATAGCCCAGTCTTCTGAACTTGCAGCTTCGGCTTGAAGTGCTTTAGGCAGACGAGCTTGATCCAGTCTGACTCTGAGTGCAGCCTGATACTGCTCACCTTTTTTAAGCACGGATTTATCGAATACCATCCAATCTTTAATTTTGCTGAGCGCCTCTTTCGCTTGTGCAAAATTTGCAAAAGATTGCTGATGTTGCTGACGATTGATTAAGTACTGCCGAGATAGGGCATGATAACTAATAGTGACACGTTGTGTATGAGTGACTACCTCTTCATCAAACCAATACTTTCTTGGTTGGCTTAATTGAAACTCGTACAAAAATGTCAGAGGGACGCCTTTATTTAACGCATCCTCTAAAGCAGTATTAAATTGAAAATCTAAATCCATATTCAAATGGAATTTATCCTCAACAGCCACTAGTTCAATGTTTTTCACATTGATTTGAGCTGGAGTGGCGTGTACAGCCATAGGCAATAATAAAAAAAGTAACAGAGCTCTACGCTGCGTGAACAGTGACTTCGCTTTTAAAGAAAGACCTAGTGCGGTGGAAAGCCAGCACACCCAAACTGTCCTAATGTTTTTGCAAAAGTGCATAAAATAAGCCGTCATGATATTCATTCGGAATAAATTGTCCTTTTTGGATTTGCAAATTATGCGGCAACTCCAGCAAGGGTAAGTGTAACGCGTCAGCGTGTGTTTGCAAAAAATTATTGATTTGCAGTTCATTCTCTTCTGCGAAAATCGAGCAAGTCACATACAGTAATTTACCGCCTTGTTTAAGCAAAGGCCAAAGTGCTTGCAGCATTTCTTTTTGCTGGGCAGCGAAGCTTGATATATCACTCTCACGCCTCAACCATTTGATATCCACATGGCGACGAACCACTCCAGATGCAGTACACGGAGCGTCCAACAAAATTCGATCAAATAATTGCCCATCCCACCATGCATCAGTTTTTGCGACATCCGCCACTTGGGTATGCGCTTGCAGATTGAGTCTTTGCAAATTGCTATTCACCCGCGCAAGTCGTTGCTCAGAAACATCCAAAGCCCACATCTGTACTTGCGCAGTCTCTAAAATATGACACGTTTTACCCCCCGGTGCAGCGCAAGCATCCAGCACTCGCATATTCGCTTGGGCGTCCAAGCATCTCGCTGTCATTTGCGCAGCATAGTCTTGCACAGAAACTTCACCCTCATTAAATCCGGGTAGATCCGTCACATGAATAGCTTGATCTAATAGCAAGGTTTGCGTATCGAGTAACTGACTCGAGATATTAGCCGCTTGTAATTTCTGTTGGTATGCCAGCCCAGTTAATTGGCTTTGATTCACCCGTAATGTCATTGGAGGGTGCTGATTGCCCGTCAATAAAATTTGTTGCCAATGTTCTGGGTATTGATTCTGAACCTTGCTGATCCACCATGCAGGATAATTTAATGTGGTTGTTTGATCTTGCTCCAGCGCTTTGACAAGAGCGACTTGTTGGCGAGAGAAATTACGCAGTACTGCATTCACCAGACCTTTCGCCCAGACTTTTTTCATGCGCATTACCGCCATGACCGCTTGATTCACCACGGTGTGTGCGGGTGCCTGATCATAATGTAATTGATAAAGAGCAACCAACAATAAACTCGCGATAGCATCATCGCGCAGAGGCTTTTCTACTAGAGCGTTGAGCAAAGCCTGCAAGCTAAGATAAAACCTCAGCGTGCCATAGCTCAAATGTTGTGCCTGTGCCTTTTGCTGCGATGTGGCTTGCGGATAACGAGGCCATAAAGCCAACAAGACCTCATTCAGATTTCGTCCTGCGAGAACTTGGTTGACTGCTTCAGCAGCAATAGTTTGAGCGAGATGCAATGCTTATCTCACCATGGCCATCAGTCTAGCGATACGTTCTTCTGTACGAGGATGGGTAGAAAATAATGATTGCATTCCCTCAGCGGAGAGAGGATTGATAATCATCATCTGAGCAGTTTCGGGATGCTGCTCTGCAGTTGGCATAGGAATATGATGCGCATAATCGTGAATTTTTTTAAGTGCAGATGCCAAGGCCTCAGGGTCGCGACTAATTTCTGCGCCACCGCGGTCTGCTTCGAATTCACGCGCTCTAGAGATGGCCATTTGTATCAACATCGCAGCAATCGGTGCCAAAATAAGCACGACAATCGTTAATATGGGATGACCGCCACCCTCGCGCTCACGATTATGTTGTCCTGCAAATAGCATGGCAAAGCTACCTATCGAAGAAATCGCACCAGCAATAGTGGCTGAAATAGTCGATATCAGTGTATCGCGATGTTGCACGTGCGCTAACTCATGCGCCATCACTCCACGCAACTCGCGCGCGGACAAAATACGCATAATGCCAGTCGTGGCTGCTACCGCTGCATTTTCCGGATTGCGTCCAGTCGCAAATGCATTCGGCTGATCTTCATTAATCACATACACTCGCGGCATAGGCAAACCAGCATTTCGCGCTAACTCTGCCACCATCTGATAGAAATCAGCAAACTGCGTATCTTGCGCGGTGACTTCTTGCGCGTTGTACATACGCAACACCATTTCTGCAGAGAACCAATAGGCATAAAAATTCATTCCTGCTGCAATTAACAGAGCGAATATCAAGCCGTTCATACCACCGATGGCAGCACCTACCACACCGAACAAAGCGACGATGGCCGCCATTAATAAAGTCGTTTTAAACCAATTTCCTAACATTTCATTTCCTTTATTCAATACGCATTATCTTGATCATGGTGGTGATCCATTCTGATTTCAATAGTCCTTGATCACTCGCCAAAACGCATACCTACTGACAAAGCATGGCCACGACAAAAATCACTGGCACTTAAACGCTTTCCTCCGGGCATTTGCAATGTTTCAATTCTTAATATTCCTTCGCCACAGGCCACATCGATGCTATCCCCCAGCCCAACAATTTGACCTGGTTGATGACTAGACGGGTTAGCCTCAATTGAGTCATCTCTACTGGATGCATCGGTTGCCATCCAAATGCGGCAGACCTCACCCAACAATAAACTATGCGCGACAGGAAAAGGATTAAAAGCGCGCACTTGTCTGGAAATTTGTGTAGCTGACTGCTGCCAATCAATGATCGCCTCTGACTTTTGCAGTTTTTCCGCATAGGTCACTAACGATTCATCTTGTGCCTCAGCCTCTATCTCCTCATGCTGACTCAGTGTTTGCATAACTTGAAGTAGCAATTCTGCCCCTTGTTGTGCCAGTTTGTCGTGCAAAGATTGCGCTGTGTCACGTGTGCCGATAGCAATATTGCCTTTAACTATCATGTCCCCTGCATCGAGGGCAGGAACGACTTTCATGATCGTCACGCCAGTATGGCTATCCCCTGCCAAAAGAGCACGCTGTATGGGGGCTGCGCCTCGCCAACGAGGCAGTAAAGATGCGTGAATATTAAAACAACCTAAACGCGGCATATTTAATACTGCGCTTGGAATAATCAGACCGTAGGCGGCAACCAACATCACATCTGCATTGAGAGATTGAATGTGCTGCTGAACTTGAGCATCTTTTAATGTCTCTGGTTGCATCACCAATATATCGTGTTGCAAAGCAACCTGTTTGACTGGACTGGGGGTGAGCTTCATACCCCGCCCTGCTGGCCTGTCCGGCTGCGTTAGTACCGCAGCAATGTGATAACCAGTTTGAATCAATGCCTCAAGAGCTGGCACGGCAAAATCTGGTGTTCCTGCATAAATCACCGATAGTTTGTTCATCTGTTAAGCAAGTTCCCGCTGACGCTTGACCAACTTGGTGCGAATTCGATTTTGTTTTAGTGGCGACAAATATTGCACAAACACTTTGCCCAATAAATGATCCATCTCATGCTGAATACACACAGCTAACAACCCCTCGGCTTCCATCGTGAATTTCTTTCCTTGTACATCTAATGCTTCGACCACGATGTGCTGCGCACGTGTTACCTCTTCAAAAATTCCTGGCACGGACAAACAACCCTCTTCATAGACTTGCGATCCATCCTTGGCAATAATGCGCGGATTGATTAAGACCAGTAATTGATTGCGCTGATCACTAATATCAATGGTAATCACTTGTTCATGCACATTCACTTGGGTTGCTGCCAAACCTATACCCGGGGCCGCATACATCGTCTCAGCCATATCACTGACTAATTGTTGTATACGTCCGTCTACTTGCTGCACTGGCTTTGCAACAGTGAATAGGCGTGGATCGGGATAATTTAATATATCTAGTAGTGCCATAAATGTATTAATTTCTGTATTTGCTAAATCCGGTTTTGGTCTATCGCCAAGGGCATGTAAAATTTTAACAAGCGCTATTATACCTTTTGCCTATTTATATCAGGCAAAACCCAACATGACTGCGAGCAAATGAACTTAATTACCCACATTATATTGATCAGCGCTTGTGCAGCATTAAACTACTCTATCAAGAGCAATCAGGTATGAGACAAGTTCCACAAGATTGCGTTTACTGGCTGCGCATGCATGAAATCCAAGGTTTGGGCAGACAAACGACTTATCAATTGCTCAAGGCGTTTGGTTCAGCCGAAGCAATATTTGCTGCCTCGCACGCCAATTTACGCAAAGTTGTCAGTGATGATATTGCCAATCAAATCAAAGCCGAAACTGTCAGCGATCAAATAAAGATAACCCTAGAATGGCTTGCAGAGCCTAATAATCATTTGATTACCTTGGCTGATGAGGATTACCCAAGACTTTTACTAGAAACCCCAGACCCACCACCCATCCTATTTGCTAAAGGCCAGCTGAGCTGTCTTCAACAGCCAAGTATTGCCATAGTGGGGAGCAGAAACCCAACGGCCCAAGGTGAAAAAAATGCGCATGACTTCGCCATGTTGTTGGCAGAATTTGGCTTTACTATCGTCAGCGGCCTCGCCATCGGGATAGATGCAGCGGCTCATCGGGGAGCTCTAGCCAGTAACGGTAAGACAATCGCCGTGGTGGGAACTGGGCTAGATATTGTTTATCCTGCCAAACATCGCGAGCTAGCCCATGAAATCATTAAGCAAGGTCTGTTAATTTCTGAATTCTCTTTGGGGACACCCTCCTTACCGCAGAATTTTGTCCAACGCAATCGTGTGATCAGCGGGCTGAGTATGGGCTGTTTGGTAGTGGAGGCGAGCTTGCAAAGTGGTTCATTAATTACGGCAAAATTTGCCACGGAGCAAGACCGCGATGTATTCGCAATTCCAGGCTCTATCCATTCACCTCAATCCAAAGGTTGTCACCAACTGATTAAACAAGGGGCAAAGTTGGTTGATGCCGTTCAAGATATTGTTCATGAATTAAAGTCTGAGCACTTTGTTAGTCTTGCCGCCATGCCTTTGAAAAAAAATTTTATACCTGCTAAAAATACTAGCCCTGAAGAAATTCCTCATGCAGACAAAGCCTTACTAGATTTGATGAGTTTCGAACCAGTCACAGTAGAATATTTACTACAGCATAGTGGCTTGACTAGCGACACGCTTTCGTCCATTCTCATATCACTGGAACTGGACAATAAAATTGCTTCCATGCCCGGTGGGCGATATCAACGTATCGTCTAACTTCACCAGCCTCATCAAGATAGGAAACACTATGTTCGAAGTCCTCGTGTATATGTTCGAAAACTATGTTGCCCACAACATCTGCCCCGACCAGGACACGCTTGCGATGGAACTGCTTGCAGCCGGGTTCGAGGATGATGAGATTCACGATGCAGTGGATTGGATCAACCGTCTGAATGCTATGGCGGATGACCATATTGAGGCCCCTGCGCAACACACCATGCGTGTGTATGCTGCAGATGAGCAGATCAAGCTTGAAGCAGAAAGTTTGAGCTTCTTAAGCTTCTTGCTCAACAATCAAATTATTCAACTTCATCAGCACGAAATTATCATCGAGCGTGCCATGGCTTTACCTCAGCCAGTGGTACATCTGGATGAAGTGCGCTGGATAGCTTATATGTTGTTGAAGAAGCAAGGACAAGAGGAAGAGTTGCAGTTTGCTGAAGAGGCGATCTTCGACAAACCAGCGGTCACTCTGCATTAATTAAAAACCCCGCCTAAGCGGGGTTTTTAATGATTTGGACCTGTCCACGCAGGCGTGGATATAGGACCTACTGAATATCCAAATTTTCTATGATTTGGCTAATCAGTGTCGCCTGGTTCAGTGTATAAAAATGCAAACCTGGCGCACCACCATCTAATAGGCGCTGGCATAAGTTTGTTACCACTTCCAAGCCCAAAGCTCGCAAGGAAGCAGCATCCTCGTTGAAATCTTGTAAACGCAAGCTCAACCATCGAGGAATTTCTGCGCCACATACGCTGGAAAATCTAGCCAGCTGAGTGTAGTTATAAATAGGCATAATCCCTGGCACGATAGGGACATGAATGCCCATACTCTGACACTGATCCACAAATTGAAAGTAAGCATCAGCATTGTAAAAATATTGCGTAATAGCACCATTGGCACCAGCATCTATTTTTTGTTTGAAATGCTGAATATCCTGTAAAGCGGATTTTGCCTCAGGATGAGTTTCTGGATAGGCAGCAACCTCAATATGAAAACTATCCCCACTCAGCTCACGAATATAAGCCACCAAATCACTAGCATGGGCAAAATCACTTGCCGTGACCTCGCCCGATGGCAAGTCTCCGCGCAATACCACCAAGCGGCGAATGCCATGAGACTGGTAAACCTGCAACATGTCTTGAATATCTTGACGCGTTGATGAAATACCAGAAATATGCGGCGCAGCTTCAAAGCCATCTCGCTGTATCCCTAAAACAGTCTCCATGGTGCGGTCACGAGTAGAGCCACCAGCTCCAAATGTCACTGAAAAAAACTTAGGGTGCAACAAAGCTAACTGCTGGCGTGTCTCCAGCAGTTTCGCCGTGCCCTCCTGGGTCTTGGGAGGAAAAAATTCAAAACTTAATTCAAAGCTCATGTTGATGCTTTCTTTGCCAACCTAGTTCATTAGTAACGATAGGTATCTGGCTTAAATGGTCCTTGCGCGGATACACCGATATAAGAGGCTTGCTCTGGTGTCAGCTGGGTCAACTTAGCGTTTAGTTTCTTCAACTGCAAACGCGCTACCTTTTCATCCAAATGTTTAGGTAAGGTATAGACCCCAACTGGATAAGCCTGACGATTAGTAAATAACTCAATTTGAGCAATAGTCTGATTGGCGAATGAGGAACTCATTACATAGCTTGGGTGACCAGTACCACAACCCAAATTGACCAAACGACCTTTAGCCAACAGGATGATACGTTTACCATCTGGGAAAATTACATGGTCAACCTGCGGCTTGATCTCTTCCCATTGGTATTTTTCCAAGGACGCCACGTCAATCTCATTATCGAAATGCCCAATATTACATACGATGGCTTGGTCTTTCATTTGCTTCATATGCTCATGGGTAATCACATGGTAATTACCAGTGGCAGTAACGAAAATATCGGCTTGGGCACATGCTTCATCCATGGTCACCACGCGATAACCTTCCATCGCAGCTTGTAGCGCGCAAATTGGGTCTATCTCTGTCACCCACACTTGTGCGGACAATGCACGTAAAGCTTGTGCAGAGCCCTTACCCACGTCGCCATAACCTGCTACCACGGCAATCTTACCGGCAATCATCACATCGGTAGCACGCTTGATACCGTCCACCAAAGACTCACGGCAACCGTACAAGTTGTCGAATTTGGATTTGGTCACAGAGTCGTTGACGTTGATAGCTGGGAAAGCCAAACGACCTTCTTTGTGCATTTGATATAAACGATGAACGCCTGTCGTTGTTTCTTCGGTGACACCGATAATTTTCGCTAGGCGTGTGGAATACCAGCTTGGGTCAGTCTTTAATTTTTCTTTGATGGCGTTGAATAAACATACTTCTTCTTCAACCGTAGGATTATCCAGGACAGAAATATCTTTTTCTGCCTTGCTACCTAAATGAAGTAATAAGGTAGCATCACCACCATCATCCAAAATCATATTGCTGAAGCCGCCATCTGGCCACTCGAAAATTCTGTGTGTGTAATCCCAGTAGTCTTCTAGACTTTCACCTTTGACGGCAAATACCGCAGTACCTCCTGCTGCAATTGCAGCAGCTGCATGATCTTGAGTTGAGAAAATATTGCATGAAGCCCAACGCACTTCGGCGCCCAAGTCTTTTAGGGTTTCAATCAGAACAGCCGTTTGAATAGTCATATGCAAAGAGCCAGTAATGCGTGCGCCCTTTAGTGGTTTAGACTTTGCATATTCTTCACGAATCGCCATCAAGCCGGGCATTTCTGTCTCGGCAATCGCAATTTCCTTGCGACCCCAGTCTGCAAGGCTCAAATCAGCAACAACGTAATCTTTAATATCAGTCACAGTATTCATATCTTAATTCCTTGAATGTGTGACCGGAGGGAAAGCGTTATTCACGCAAGAAAAAGCTGAAAGGCTTTTCTCACCCGCATCCCGTGCCCGGCACGGTTAATCAGGTGAGCGCCGTTTAGGTTCCGAGCCTGGGAGGGTTACTCTCGCAGCGCTCCTCGGAAGCGCGCATTATACGCGCAGATTTGCTTGGACTCAAATTTGCTCTAGAGCATATAAGAGGCCCAGCGCGGACTGCCTATACAGCCGCTTTTAAAGCTTGTGCTTTGTCAGTTGCTTCCCAGCTAAACTCTGGCTCATCTCGACCAAAGTGACCATAAGCTGCGGTCTTGCTGTAAATCGGACGCAACAGATTCAGCATATTGACGATTCCTTTTGGACGTAAATCAAAATGTTCACGCACCAACTGTGTCAAGCGTTCGTTGGATACCTTACTGGTACCATAAGTTTCCACCATAATGCTGGTTGGTTGCGCAACCCCAATGGCATAGGAAATTTGCACCAAACAACGCTCAGCCAATCCTGCTGCCACAATATTCTTTGCCACATATCGCCCAGCATAAGCAGCGGAGCGATCTACTTTGGAGGGATCTTTACCAGAAAATGCTCCACCGCCATGAGGTGCAGCACCGCCATAGGTATCAACAATAATTTTTCGACCGGTTAATCCACAATCCCCTTGAGGACCGCCAATCACAAATCTTCCAGTAGGATTGACCAAGAATTTGATATCTCCTTTAATCAGCTCTTTAGGCAGAATAGGCTGAATAATTTCTTCGATAACGGCCTCTCGTATCGCCTTAAGCTCCATTTCTGGGGCATGCTGAGTAGATACCACGACGGTATCAATCGCCACAGGTTTCCCATCCTGATAGCGAATGGTGACTTGGGATTTAGCATCTGGACGTAGCCATGGTAAGCGGCCATCTTTGCGTAATTGAGATTGACGCTCCATGATGCGGTGAGAAAGCCAAATAGGCAAAGGCATCAGTTGTGGGGTTTCATTACAGGCATAACCAAACATCAAGCCCTGATCGCCAGCACCTTGATCCAATGGATCGTCTTCTGCTTTATCTACGCCTTGAGCAATATCAGGAGATTGTTTGTCATAAGCGACTAGTACCGCACAACCTTTGTAATCGATACCAAAATCAGTATTGTCATAACCGATACGCTTGATGGTATCGCGAGCCACTTTAATGTAATCCACATTGGCGGTAGTCGTAATCTCTCCCGCCAAAACGATTAAACCAGTATTAGCCAAAGTTTCAGCAGCAACACGTGCAGTAGGATCCTGACTTAAAATAGCGTCTAGGATACTGTCAGAAATTTGATCCGCTAACTTGTCCGGATGTCCCTCTGAGACAGATTCAGAAGTAAATAAATACTCATTCATGGCGATTTTTCTCAATAAAGTTTTTGTTTGCAAATATTAATCGGCGATGGATATCACAATTAAAAGTTTGAATACTTGATAGGCAATATGTATACGCTATTTTAGCATATGCGTCATTTTGAATTCATAAGATACAGATTTAGCATTCCACATATCATGAGGATGTTTTGCTCAATACTGTATGTATGCCCTACAATGCCAACTAAGTTTTGAAGACAACATATATGAATATTTCGTTCACAAAAATGCATGGGCTTGGCAATGACTTTGTCGTCATTGATGCTTTTACTCGTCCGATTTCACTGAGCAAGACTCATATCCGTCAAATGGCAGATCGCCATTTTGGTATAGGCTTTGACCAATTACTCATGGTTGAAAAACCATCGTCCCCTGCAGCTGATTTTCGTTATCGTATTTTTAACGCAGATGGGGGAGAAGTTGAGCAATGCGGCAACGGGGCTAGATGCTTTGTGCGATTTGTTCATGAGCATCATCTGACTGACAAAACCACTATCGCAGTAGAAACTGCCAGCGGCATCATTTATCCATCTTTGCAAACAGATGGTCAAGTCAGTGTTGATATGGGTGTTGCCAAATTCTCCCCAGCGCAAATTCCATTTATCGCTGATGAAGAATCCGATACTTATCAGATGAGTGTTGGCGATAGTACTGTTGAGTTCGCCACCGTTTCCATGGGGAACCCTCATGCTGTTTGTCTCGTGGATAATATTGATACTGCTCCAGTCGCTGAACTTGGGGCTTTACTCGAATCTCATCCCCGATTTCCCAATCGGGTTAATGTAGGGTTTATGCAAGTTATCGATACTAGCCATATTAATTTGCGTGTCTTTGAGCGCGGTTGCGGTGAGACACTCGCCTGCGGAACTGGAGCATGTGCCGCTGCAGTCAGCGGAATACGTCAAGGCCTTTTACATAGTCCAATTCGTGTCACGACTAGAGGTGGTGATTTAACCATTGCTTGGCAAGGTGAGGGTCATAGCGTATTGATGACAGGCCCAGCTGTAACTGTTTTTCATGGTGAAATTGAATTGGCATAATTTTTTAGAATGATTTTGGAGCGTGAAGAGCAAGATGAGTGAGCAAAATATGTTGGATGAAATGAGCGTGGCGGAATATCTAGCAAGCAACCCCGATTTTTTTAGCCAACATACTGAGCTATTAGCCAATATGTATGTCCCAGCTCAAAACGGTGCAGGAACGATTTCATTGGTAGAGCGCCAACAACAAGCGCAAAGAGACAAAATACGTCAACTTGAAGCTAATTACAGCAATTTGCTGCGAATAGGCAATCAAAATGACGCAATTTCTGAGAAATTACATCTTTTTACCCTTAAGCTATTCTCCTTTGAGAACACTCAAGCATGTATCGACTCAGTACAAAATAGTATGCAGAGTGATTTTAATGTCGATACCTGTCAGATTTTTTTGCAAACCACATCAGAGGCTGAACAGGCGAACGAAAAGCACGACAAGATTACTTCATGGGTAGCATCACTGTCAGAGCCCTATTGCGGAAGCTCACCGATTGATGAGGTCCGTGAGCAATTGAGTACTGAGCTACTGTCGTTTGCTTGCATCCCATTAAAAACAGAGCGTCAAATCGGTTTGTTGGTATTGGCGAGCAAGGATGTTGAGCGCTTCTATGCTGGCATGGGTACTATGTTTATCAAGCGCATAGGTGAATTGCTCAGCCTCGCTCTATCAAGGTGCGCAAATTGAGTGACGGGTTATGAATTATCTTCAACCCTACTTGGATTATCTTAAATTCGAGCGCGGCTTGAGTACGCTCACAATAGAAAATTATCAACGCGATATTTTACAGATGCTTGCTTTGGCAAACTTGCAAGAGGATCAAAGCAAATTGAATAGCATCACTGCTAGTCACATTCGTTTATTCATAGGCAAACTTCATAGCCAAAAACTTAGCGGCAAGTCTTTGGCACGCATGCTCTCCGCCTGGCGTGGGTTTTTTGCTTACCTGATTAAACACCACTGGTTTGAAAACAATCCATGCCAGGCCATCAAACCGCCTAAAAGTCCTAAGACACTACCGCATGCCTTAGCGCCCGATCAAGCGCACCAATTATTGAATATCAAAGAAGATGACGACATTAGCCTGCGTGATCGTGCCATTTTAGAGCTTTTTTACTCATCCGGTTTACGTTTAGCTGAACTCATTTCTGTCAAGTTAGAGGATATTGATGGGCATAACGGAACAATTACAGTCACAGGTAAGGGAAATAAGACTCGTATTGTTCCGGTGGGCAGCTTTGCCCTAGATGCAATTCGTGCTTGGTTAAAAGCAAGAGTGAAAATTGCCACTGAGAACACCCATTTATTTATCAATCCCAAGGGCAAACCACTATCAGCGCGTACCATTCAACATCGCATGAAATACTGGGCAATCAAACAAGGATTGAGTAGTAACTTACATCCACATCTTTTACGTCACAGCTTTGCAACTCACGTATTGCAATCCAGCGGCGACCTGCGCGCCGTTCAAGAAATGCTTGGTCATGCCAATATCAGCACAACTCAGGTTTACACACATCTTGATTTTCAACATTTAGCCAAAATCTATGATCAGGCACACCCTAGAGCCAAAAAAAATTGAACTAAACAAATTTTCTTTGGTTCAATATGAAATAACCACGACGACATTGTCATTTTTATGCGATTCAGCTTATGGCAAAATGCCAACTGAAAAAATTTTTAAAATTAATCACAACAGATAAGGAAACAACACCATGGAACATCAATTACCTGCTCTGCCTTACGCAAAAAACGCTTTGGCGCCACACATTTCTGAAGAAACGCTTGAGTTTCACTATGGTAAGCATCATCAAACTTATGTCACCAATCTCAATAATTTGATTAAAGGGACAGAATTTGAAAACAGCAATCTAGAAGATATCGTCAAAAAATCTGCTGGTGGTGTTTATAACAACTCTGCACAAGTTTGGAATCACACCTTTTTCTGGAGCAGTATGAAGCCTAATGGTGGCGGCGAACCTAAGGGTGCTTTAGCGGCAGCTATTAATGCTAAATGGGGCTCATTTGATGAGTTTAAGAAAGCATTCCAAGCATCTGCAGTTGGCAATTTTGGTTCCGGTTGGACCTGGCTAGTAAAGAAATCTGATGGTAGCGTTGATATCGTGAATATGGGTGCTGCTGGTACGCCTTTAACCACTGGCGATAAAGCACTGCTGACTATCGATGTATGGGAACATGCTTATTACATCGACTATCGAAATGCTCGCGCCAAATTTGTAGAAGTATTTTTAAATTCTTTGGCAAATTGGGATTTTGCTGAAGCAAATTTTGCTTAATTTTTTAAAAGCCGCTACCTAAGCGGCTTTTTTATTTCCTTTGCCTCTAATCAAATTATGCTTTTATTCCGTTCCAATCATATTGATGATTATTTACCATATTTCCTGAATATTATATTTATACAGAGCGATTAATAATTCCTTCCAGCCCATTTATGACTAAGCCTTCAAAATTTTCCGTCCTAATGTCCGTCTACTGGAAAGAGGATCCTCGTCA
>RFPI01000021.1 GCA_009926205.1 Methylophilaceae bacterium | reverse complement strand
AGTGTCCGCATGACTAAATAAGCTAAGAGTAAGGAATAGAACGGTAAAAAATGATGGCGCGTAACGCTGCAACATTTTAAACAGGCTTACTCCCACTCAATGGTGGCAGGTGGTTTACCAGAAACGTCATAGACAACGCGGTTGATTCCGCGCACTTCATTGATAATACGATTGGAAACACGACCTAATAGGCTATAGGGCAGTTCTGCCCAATGTGCCGTCATAAAGTCGCTGGTGACTACTGCGCGGAGTGCCACTACATAATCATAGGTGCGACCATCACCCATCACCCCTACAGATTTTACTGGCAGGAATACGGTAAAGGCTTGGCTGGTCAATTCGTACCATGTTTTGCCTGTCGCTTCGTCACCAGTATTGCGTAGCTCTTCGATAAAGATGGCATCCGCTCTGCGTAATAAATCGGCATATTGTTGATTCACTGCACCCAAAATACGAACCCCTAAGCCAGGACCGGGGAAGGGGTGGCGATATACCATATCATGCGGCAGCCCCAAGGCCTCGCCAAGCTCGCGCACTTCGTCCTTAAACAAATCACGCAGTGGTTCTAGTAATTTAAGCCCCAGTTGTTCCGGCAAACCGCCAACATTGTGATGACTCTTGATGGTGACCGCTTTTTTGGACTTCGCTCCACCTGACTCAATCACATCGGGATAAATGGTGCCTTGGGCTAACCACTTGGCGTTTTTCAGTTTGCTGGCTTCGGCTTGAAACACTTCGACAAACTCTTTGCCTATGATTTTGCGTTTGGCTTCTGGATCGGCAACGCCTTCTAGTTGTTGCATAAACTGCTGAGTGGCATCGACGTGGATCACTTTGGCGTGTAAGCGACCCGCAAACATTTCCATGACCATTTTGCCTTCATCTAGGCGCAGTAGGCCATGATCGACAAATACGCAAGTCAGTTGATCGCCAATGGCGCGATGAATCAGCGCGGCGGCAACACTTGAATCTACGCCACCAGAGAGGCCAAGAATAACCTCTTCATTGCCCACTTGCTGACGAATTTTCGCCACGGCTTCTTCGATGTAGTTACCCATAATCCAATCAGGATTTGCCCCACAAATATCCAATACAAAGCGGCGCAAGATCGCAACCCCTTGCTTGGTGTGAGTGACTTCGGGGTGGAATTGTACGGCATAAAAATGACGGCTTTCGTCTGCCATGGCGGCGATAGGGGTGGTGTCATTACTGCCGATTACATGAAAACCTGGCGGTAACTCAGTCACCTTATCCCCATGTGACATCCATACCTCTAGGATGCCGTGACCTTGCTCATTGGTTTTATCTTGAATATCTTTGAATAGCGCGGAATGTCCGCGTGCGCGCATTTCGGCATAACCAAATTCACGCTTATGGCCTGCCTCAACTTTGCCTCCCAGTTGATGCGCCATGGTTTGCATACCATAACAGATGCCTAGTACTGGCACACCTAATTCGAACACTGACTGTGGTGCGCGATCTGTATCATCCTCGTAGACACTGGCATGGCTGCCTGAAAGCACGACGCCTTTGGCACCAAAATTTTTCACGAACTCGTCGCTCACATCACAAGGATGTACCTCGCAGTAGACGTGGGCTTCTCGTATGCGTCTGGCGATCAATTGAGTCACTTGAGAGCCGAAATCCAGTATCAGTATTTTGTCATGTGCCATAAAAAAATGAGCGGAGGGTAACTCCGCTGTTTAAAAGTTGATATCGCCGTCATGAGCCTTCAGGCTATGACGGAATATGAATTAATCAATATGATAATTGGGCGCTTCTTTGGTAATTTGTACGTCATGCACGTGAGATTCACGCATTCCGGCAGAAGTGATTTGTACAAACTCCGCTTTTTCACGCATCTCTTGTATCGTCTGACAACCGACATAGCCCATAGAGGCTCTTAAGCCGCCCATTAACTGATGTACTACCGCAATCATGCTACCTTTGTATGGCACGCGACCCTCAATGCCTTCTGGCACGAGTTTATCCGCATTGCCATTATTGTCTTGGAAGTAACGGTCGCTAGAACCTTTTTGCATCGCTCCTATGGAGCCCATGCCGCGATAAGATTTATAAGAACGACCTTGGAACAACTCAATTTCACCGGGGGCTTCCTCAGTCCCTGCGAACATACCACCCAACATGACTGAATACGCACCTGCAGCAATCGCTTTGGCGATGTCGCCGGAGTAACGAATACCACCATCGGCAATAAATGGCACACCAGTGCCTTTGAGAGCTTCGGCTACATTAGAGACTGCGGTGATTTGCGGTACACCTACGCCAGCCACAATGCGGGTAGTACAGATAGAGCCAGGACCTATGCCTACTTTAACGCCATCTGCGCCTGCATCGACTAAGGCCTTGGCAGCCGCACCTGTAGCAATATTGCCGCCTATCACTTGTACTTGTGGGAAGTTCTTTTTCACCCATTTCACTCGGTCCAACACGCCTTGTGAGTGACCGTGGGCTGTATCCACCACAATCACATCCACCCCAGCTTCAGCAAGGGCAGCAACACGCTCTTCAGTTCCTTCGCCCACGCCTACTGCAGCGCCAACGCACAAACGACCACGTTCGTCCTTACATGCCAGTGGATGGTCGCTGGATTTTTGAATGTCTTTAACGGTGATTAAACCCTTAAGATTGAAATCTTTGTCGATGACCAAAACGCGCTCTAGGCGGTGTTGGTGCAACAAGGACATGACTTGCTCACGACCTGCGCCTTCATGCACGGTCACCAAACGTTCTTGAGGTGTCATGATATTGCGGACAGCTTGGTCTAAATTGGTTTCAAAGCGCAAGTCACGATTGGTCACGATGCCGATGACTTTGTTGCCATCAACGACCGGTAATCCGGAAATTTTATGCTGCTTGGTCAGCGCCAACACATCACGAACCGTCATATTCGGTTGTATGGTGATAGGGTCATTAACCACGCCAGACTCAAAGCGCTTAACGCGGGCAACATGGGCGGCCTGCATTTCTGGCGTCATATTTTTATGAATAATGCCTATGCCACCTTCTTGGGCCAAAGCAATTGCTAATGGTGCTTCGGTCACAGTATCCATCGCGGCAGATACCAGCGGGATATTCAGGCGGATAGAGCGGGTTAATTGTGTGGCGAGACTAACTTCGCGAGGGAGCACATTTGAATGTGCGGGAACGAGTAATACATCATCAAAGGTGAGCGCATTTTGAATCAAACGCATGTTGATATTCCTTGCTTCCAAAACGAAATTATACAGATTTATGTGATATCGGACAAATACTCACTCTGGTGCGTGGGGTAAGGTAACTGCTGATTAGCCTTATTCTTCGGCCTCTCCACCACCTTTGCGCATCACTTTTCCTTCAGCGGCACGTTGGCGACGAACTTCTTTCGGGTCAGCGATCAAAGCGCGATAAATTTCAACTCTATCCATATGGCGTAGCGCTGTTTCAAGGCTGGCGAGTTTACCGAATACGCCCACCTTGTTCACGGTCAAATCAATTTCAGGGAATTGTTCAATAATTTTTGATTGGCGTATGGCTTGTTCAGCGGTCATGCCTTCTTTAAATTTGACAGGAATAATGACCTGTTTTTTTGGAAGTGCGTAGGCCACTTCGACCATTTTGTCTTCACTATTAGGATTCAATTGATTAGTCCTTAAATACCTGATCCGCTCTGCTGACGAATGAATCTACAAATGTATTCGCAATATGGTGGAATACTGGGGAAATGATTTTACCCAAAATTGGGTTGGAAAACTCATACTCTAAAACAAATGCAATCTTGCAGGCATCTTCGCCCAAGGGGGTAAAGTCCCAATTGCCTTGGAAGTGTTTAAAAGGTCCGTCATGCAAATGCATTTGCATATGATAGGGAAACTGTTTCTGGTTGCGCGTGCTAAAGAACTGTTTTAAGCCGTGATAGTGGATGTGGATGGTGGCATGGGTAACGGAATCTGTGCGTTCATGCACCTCAACCCCGCCGCACCATGGCAGAAATTGCTGATAGTCCTCCACATCGTCGACCAAGCGAAACATTTGCTCAGCGGTATGGTGGACCAACACGGTTTTTTCAACTTTGACCATATTATATTCGGCTTGCTTTCTTGCTGATGGCTGACTAGAGTAAAATAGCTATTTTAAGCCATCATCAGCATTCCTGTCCCCATGAGCATTGCACAAAATAAAAAAGCTTTTTTCGATTATTTTATCGAGGAAAAATACGAGGCCGGTATCGTACTAGAGGGCTGGGAAGTCAAAGCGATACGGGATAATCGCGTCAATCTCAAAGAGGCTTATGTGATTATTCAGCGCGGCGAAATCTATTTGATAGGCTGTCATGTCACGCCTTTGGGGGCGGCTTCTACGCATATTCGCCCAGATGCAATTCGTACCCGCAAGTTGTTGTTGCATAAAGATGAGATTTCCAAATTGATTGGAAAGGTCGAACGTGCGGGCTACACCCTGGTGCCGTTGGATATGCATTACAAAAATGGCCGGATCAAAATTCAAATTGGTTTAGCCAAGGGTAAGAAGCAATATGACAAGCGTCAGGCAGAAAAAGAAAAAGACTGGAAGCGAGAGCAGGGCGCGATTATGAAGAGTCATAATAAGAAATAGACGGTCTGGCAAAGCACTGAATAATCGAGTGCATTGAAATTAAAAGCGTATAATGATGAAGTTGGGTTGAATTTTAATGGTTCATCCCCATCGTATTAAAACTGATTCAATACTCAGCAAAGAATTCGGGGCCGACCCGGTTTCGACGTGGGTTGCAAAGCAGTGCAGGGCATACCGAGGCTCAGTTCCCTCGTAAATACAGCTGAAAAAGTATAGTCGCAAACGACGAAACTTACGCTCTAGCCGCTTAATCCGGCTGGACGCTGCACCACCTCTCCCGTGGGGTGGATGGCGCAAGCCATCGCAGCGTCATATACACGGGATATGTGGGATGTTGGGTTACTTAACATGTCACGAGATCTAAGGTAACTCGCCTGAGCTATGTTTGCTCGTTGACGCGGTCTCAGGTTAAATTTAACAACACAGCTAAGTATGTAGAACTGTCTGTAGAGGGCTTGCGGACGGGGGTTCGATTCCCCCCGGCTCCACCAAACAAAAAAGGTCACCGTTAGGTGGCCTTTTTTCGTTTAGGAGGCGAGGTGGATGAGAACATCAACCGTCATTCCCGCGTAGGCGGGAATCCAGAAGAGTAAAAAGCACGAATGCGCAATATTCTGATTTATCTCAAGGGCGAATTTATAGGCTATGTTGTACTTCGTGTTTGTAGTTTTTAACTGGATTCCCGCCTACGCGGGAATGACGACATGGAAAGTGGGAATGACAACATGGAAAGCGGGAATAACGACATGGAAATAGGGTATGACGGTAATGGTTTTTTTTAGCTCCCTAGACAACTAATCCTTAATTTGTCACTCCAATCATAGTACTACCTATAATAAGTATTATTTATTAAAAACATTTAAACAATAAATTTTACTTTGTTATGTCACATACCTATAATGCCGTCCATGATCACGATGTGATGACAATAATTGTGAGCATAGAGTGATAATTTTTTACTTAACAATGAAGAAAAGGAGTCAATATGTCTTTAGTTAATACCTCTGTTAAACCATTTAAGGCGCAAGCTTTTCACAATGGTAAATTCGTAGAAGTAACGGATGCTGATCTACGTGGCAAATGGTCTGCTGTTGTTTTCTATCCAGCTGACTTTACATTTGTTTGCCCAACTGAATTAGGTGACTTGGCCGACATGTACGGCGAGTTCCAAAAAATCGGTCTAGAGATTTATGCTGTATCTACAGACACACATTTCACACACAAAGCTTGGCACGACGCTTCTGACACCATCAAAAAGATCAAGTATCCAATGATTGGTGACCCAACAGGCACGATTACACGTAACTTCGGTGTGATGATCGAAGAAGAAGGTCTAGCATTGCGCGGTACATTCTTGATCAACCCAGAAGGCGTAATCAAGGCAATGGAAGTCAATGACTTGGGTATCGGTCGTTCTGCTGCTGACTTGTTGCGTAAGGCACAAGCTGCTCAGTACATCGCAGCTCACCCAAATGAGGCTTGCCCAGCTTCTTGGAAACCAGGTGAAGAGACATTGACACCTTCCTTGGACTTGGTTGGTAAGATTTAATTAGTAGTTTTGTAGTAGCGAATGGGGGAACAGCCAAAAGCGGTTCTCCCCATTTTTAAAAAAGCCTAATCGGCTGCAATACATAGATTGAGGAGTATTTCATGGCATTAGATAACAACATCAAGACGCAACTTAAAGCGTATATGGAACGTTTGGTGCACCCCATTACCATTGAGGCCAGCACAGACGGCAGCGCAAAATCAAACGAGATGATGGAGTTGCTCAATGAAATCGTCGAGATCTCAGACAAGATTAATCTGACACAAGGCAATGATGCGCGTAAACCAAGTTTTGCCATCAAGCCACAAGACGCAAATGCAAAGCCAGTATCAATACGATTCGCTGGTATTCCCATGGGACATGAATTTACCTCTTTGGTATTAGCATTGTTGCAAGTGGGTGGTCATCCCCTCAAATTAGAAGCTGAAAAAATTGCTGAAATCGCAGCCTTAGAAGGCGATTACAACTTTGAGACTTATATCTCATTAAGCTGCCATAACTGCCCTGACGTGGTTCAGGCACTCAATATGATGGCAGTGATTAATCCCAACATTCGCCATGTGATGGTGGATGGTGGTGTATTCCAAAACGAAGTTACCGATCGCAAGATTATGTCGGTTCCCAGCGTGTATCTGAATGGAGAGCTATTCGGCGTTGGACGTATGACTTTGGAAGAAATCGTACCTAAGTTAGATCAAGGTGCAGTAGCGCGCGAAGCCAAAAAACTAGATGCCAAAGAGCCATTCGATGTATTGATTATCGGTGGTGGTCCGGCAGGTGCTTCTGCAGCGATTTACTCTGCCCGTAAAGGAATTAAGACAGGGATAGTGTCCGAACGTTTTGGTGGTCAAGTGATGGACACCATGGCGATTGAGAACTTTATTTCTGTGAAAGAAACCGATGGCCCTAAATTAGTGATGGCCTTGGAAGAGCATGTGAAATCCTATGATGTCGATATCATGAATTTACAACGTGCCAAAGCGATTCGCAAAAACGGCATGATAGAGGTTGATTTGGAAAGCGGTGCGACCTTGAAGAGTAAGTCAGTGATTATCGCGACAGGCGCGCGTTGGCGCGAACTGGGTGTGCCAGGTGAGAAAGAATATCGTGGCAAAGGTGTGGCGTATTGCCCGCACTGTGACGGACCTTTATTCAAAGGCAAGAATGTTGCTGTGGTTGGCGGTGGTAACTCCGGTGTTGAAGCGGCCATAGACTTGGCTGGTATTGTCGGTCATGTCACCTTGTTACAGTTCGACGACAAGTTGAAGGCCGATGCAGTATTGCAGGACAAGCTCAAATCCTTGCCGAATGTGACGGTGCATGTGAATGCCCAAACTACGGAAGTGGTAGGTGACGGCGAGAAGATGACGGGGTTGAAATATAAAGACCGTGTCAGTGGTGAAATCGTGCATTTAGAGTTGGCCGCTGCATTCGTACAAATCGGTTTGCTCCCTAATACAGATTTCGTGAAAGGAACCATTGATTTAAGCCAATTCAATGAAATTCTGGTGGATGATCATGGCGCGACTTCTATGCCTGGGGTATATGCGGCAGGTGATGTGACGACGGTTCCATATAAGCAAATTATTATCGCCATGGGCGAAGGTTCAAAAGCAGCCTTAGGTGCATTTGATTATCTGATTCGTCAGTAAAAGTTTTCCCCTTTACCCAAACAAGGTTGGTATTCAATGACCAGTTTTGTTTGGGTTTTTTTATGTTCTTGGGTGATGACAATAGTCATCTTGAATCGTTACAATAGCGCTTAGGCAAATAAAAATAATGACAATCTCAACAACACAAAAAATCAACTATGAAGAAACCTACCGATACCACAAGTTATGTTGCGGATGACGATTTTGACGCGCAACTGCATCTAGGCAATCAAGTACTAGCAGAGAAAGATGCGCAAGCCTGTCAGCTTGCATCATTGCATCGTGACGTGGTTGCCTATTCATTATTTGGCGAGGATCTAGGCTACTGCGAGGGCGCCATCATCAATGCCGAAAAAATGGCAGAAATCTATCCTGACTGGCAAATGGTCTTGTTCTATGACGACAGCGTGCCAGCACAAGTGATTCAAAGATTGCAGACTTTGGGAGTGCAAACACTGTCAGTCCAAAGCCTAGGCATTGCGCATTGGCCGGGAACATTCTGGCGCTTTTACGCAGTATGCTTGCCGCAAGTACGTTATGTATTATTTCGCGATGTTGATTCTATTGTGGGTGAGCGCGAGCAAGACTTAGTTTTGCAATGGTTGAGTAGCGCCAAGCCATTTCATATTATGCGCGATTGGTACTCGCATATGGACTTAATCCTCGCTGGACTATGGGGCGCATATGCCCCCATGTTGGCTCATATGCAGCAATGGATAGATGCTTTCATCAGCACGCAGACACTCCATCCTACCCACGCAGATCAGGATTTTTTGGCCGCCTATGTGTGGCCTCGGATTAAGCCATATAGTTTGGTGCATGACAGCATCCATCAAGGCGAGGGCATCACAGCTTTTCCCGCACCATCCAAGGTGAATACTGGACAAGATGCTTTGGGAGGTTATCGTTATAAATTGCTAGAGGTGAAACTTGCTGAGTCGATTGATCAGGCTTACGAATTGCTGATGGAGACAGTGTAAGGACAAAAGGTGTTTAGTTATACAAGAGCCTTTGAACAAGGCTGTGACAAATTTAATTTGCCTTATGAATATATCGCCAAACTTCAGCAACAAGTATGGCAGTTATCTATTGTGTTCAATGGGCAAAAGATGTCGCTGAATGTGAGGTAATTCGATTATTAGCTTACACCACGACGTTCTAGCATGGCTTGCGCTAGCGTTCCTGCATCGACATGCTCAATCTCACCACCCATAGGCATGCCACGCGCGATACGGCTGATGCGTATGCCATGTTTACCCAATAGCTCGCTGATATAGTGCGCAGTGGCTTCTCCCTCAACCGTGTAGTTTGTGGCTAAGATGACTTCTTGCACTTTGCCATCTTGGGCGCGCTTAATCAGTTTATCCAAATGAATTTCTTTCGGGCCTATGCCATCCAAGGGCGACAAGCGTCCCATCAACACATAGTACATTCCGTTATAAGCTTGGGTCTGCTCCATCAACATCATATCGGTGGGCATTTCCACAACGCACAACATGCTGTCCTCACGTTTTCCTGAGGCGCACATCGGACAAACAGGTGTTTCACTAAAGGTATTGCACAACTCGCAATGACTGACTACCTGCAACGCAATATCCAGAGCTTGCGCGAGGGCTGATGCCCCTTTGCGATCGCGTTGCAATAGATAATAGGCCATACGCACTGCCGATTTTGGACCCACGCCAGGCAGGCAGCGCAAGGCGGCAATCAGTTGTTCTAGGCTGGCAGGCGAGTTCATTGGGTTGACTAAGTTTAAGAGGATTAAAACGGCATTTTCATGCCAGGTGGCATCAGGCTAGCCATACGCGATTCAGAGGTTTTCTCTGCTTGACTAAGCGCATCTTTAAAGGCTACAACCAATAAATCTTCCAAAGTTTCTCTGTCATCCATGACGCTATCATCAATCGCGACGCGTTTCACTTCATTGCGACAGGTCATGGTGATTTTTACTAAACCATTGCCAGCGCTACCTTCTACTTCAACATTGGCAAGCTCAGCTTGAACGCGCTTCATATTCTCTTGCATCATCTGCGCTTGCTTCATTAAATTACCGACACCACCTTTAAACATAGACGATTCC
The DNA here is from genome assembly GCA_009926205.1 of Methylophilaceae bacterium. GTDB lineage: Bacteria > Pseudomonadota > Gammaproteobacteria > Burkholderiales > Methylophilaceae > RFPI01. The sequence continues at coordinate 12,811 of RFPI01000021.1, read as the reverse complement.
TTGTCAAAAATATGGGAAAACTATTGTATGGGTTTGATGCTAGAGGGAATGACTTGTGCATCAAACTCATTTACTAAAGCTTGTACAAAACTATCTTGCCTGATGGCCGATTCGGCTTGGGCTTGAACGGCTTCTCGCTCTTCAGAAATTTGCTTCGCTGGGGTATTCTCTGCACCCCCCAGCGTAATAGATAGACGAATTTTATGGCCAAAATATTCATTGATGGCTTGCTCTAATTTGGTTTGATAATTCAATTCCAGCAAAGGCTTGCAATCCTCGCTTATGCGCAATTCGATCTCTTGCGCATCGTAACGAATCAGTTCGCTATTTTGTGCCAAGGTGCGTGCCAGTCCCAATTTGAGTTTATCTACTAAACCACGCCAATTTCCATCAAATTGAATGCTTGACGACGACATAGATGGACTAGCACTTGTCGCTTCGGAGGCAGGTTCAATGGCGGGTGTTTCAGGAAGCTCTGGTTCAATCGCTGCAATGGGGGAAGGAACTGTTTCGGCAACTTGTGCAGCCTGCACTGGTATTGCTTGCACTGGCACTTCTTGAACTGGCACATCTTGCACAGGTGCAGCCTGTTTCACTGCAGCGGGCATTTCGCTGATGGTGGGTGCCGCGTTTGCTTTGACTGCCTCACGTACTGCATTAGGGATACCGGGTTTGCGTGGCGAATTGCCCTGCGAGCCAAAGGAGGGAGTATTGCTAGGACCTGCAGCGCTGATTTCCTCAACGGGCTTAAAGGCTAACATACGCAACATGGTCATATTAAAACCAGCAAATTCATCTGGCGCTAAAGGCAAATCACGACGACCTAGAATGGCTATTTGATAATAGAGTTGCAATTGCTCGGCGGACAATTGACCAATGAGATGTAAAAGCCGCTCACGATCTGGATCGTCAGCCTCGATTTGCTGTGGCAATAATTGCAACACCGACAAGCGTTGCAAAAGGCTGGCTAAATCTGCTAGTGCGCCATCAAATGAAATACTGCGCTCGCTCATTTGTTGAATTTGGGCCAATACGGCATTGCCATCCTGAGCGACTAGAGCATCCAACAAATCAAATAGATAATGCCTATCAACCACGCCCAACATGGCGCGTACTTCGGTCTCTTGAACACGTTGCTGCCCATAAGCAATCGCTTGATCAAGCAAGGACAATGCATCACGCATACTGCCAGAAGCAGCTTTGGCGATTAACTGTAGGGCAGGGGCCTCAAACGGAATATTTTCTTGTTGCAAGATAGATTGCAAATGTCCCACGATAGATGCCACTGACATTTGGCGCAGATTAAATTGCAAGCAGCGCGATAACACCGTGACAGGAATTTTTTGTGGGTCTGTGGTGGCGAGAATAAATTTCATATGCTCAGGCGGTTCTTCAAGCGTCTTGAGCATGGCATTGAACGAGTTGCGCGTCAGCATATGCACTTCGTCAATGATGTAAATCTTAAAGCGACCTGCCGTTGGCGCATATTGCGCGTTATCCAACAACTCGCGCATATTGTCAATTTGCGTATTGGAGGCGGCATCGACCTCAATAATATCGATAAAACGGCCTTTGTCGATTTCAACACAAGCTGGACAAGTGCCGCATGGATGGGCGCTGATACCCGACTGACAATTCAGGGATTTTGCCAGAATACGTGCGATGGTAGTTTTGCCTACACCGCGTGTTCCGGTAAAGAGATAGGCGTGATGCAAGCGCTGATTCTCCAGCGCATTAGTCAAAGCGCGCACCACATGTTCTTGACCCACTAGGGTATCAAACGATTTGGGACGCCATTTTCTGGCCAAAACCTGATAACTCATAAAGTCAGTCTATAAAGAAATTGACGAGTGAAAACAACTTTAGCGCAAAACGCTGACCAAGGTAATACAAACAAAAGAGGCGAGCCCAACCCCCGGCACTTGCATAATCAGTTGTGGCTGCTTCCTTCCGGACCTGACCAGGTTGGCCGACACACAATGCGGGGAGGCCCGCCGGCAAGTATTTTAACTGATAAAGTGATCATTCCCCGCGCTCGTTTGAATAAAATTTTTGTTTCGTCAGCTTTAAAAAAACAGATATAATCCGCGCCTTGCCGGAGAGATGGATGAGTGGTTTAAGTCACCACCCTGGAAAGGTGGCACAGGGGCAACTCTGTCGAGGGTTCGAATCCCTCTCTCTCCGCCAAACCATTATATAAAATAATAAGTTATTCAATTTATAATTTAATAACCATCATAAAAACCAACAATAATAGAGATGCTTATAAACTAAGTTAACTTTTTCAGAGATTAAGAGAGTATAAACTTATAAGTTTGTATCCAATGGAAGCTCTCTGCAATCTGAACTGCGTTTAAATTTAGTACATTTGATAATGAGGTTATTATCTTAATATTTAATATAATTTTGAATGTTTTTTATTTGACATCTACAATCTCCCCTCCACGAGATGAGACTATATTCTCTCAACACCTGGTACAAAAAATTAACTCAGTTCACTTTGAATTATTGTTTTTAGTAAGCCACGGCGAAGAATTTAACGTGTAGATTATAGTACTAAATAATGTATTTAATCGACAGTTTTTTATTCGGGAAGATGAATTTTTTTGTGGAAAAAGTTGGTGGATGAAAAGTTGGTGGATGTCCAAAAGTCCCTATCCGTCACTCCATCACGGCCTGCCATAAAGCCTGTACGGCTTGTACTTGCGATTGCACTTGTTGTGTTGGCAACTCTAACTTACCTAAGCCTTGCAGCTTCATCGCATGTTGATGTTTACGCAATTCCAAATACGCTTGTGCGGCTTCCTCAGCCAGTTGCGCAGGAATAATATGCAAATCTGCCAAGCGTCTTAACAAAGCAATATTGCCAATATTCTCGGCCAACTCGGGATGATGTTGTGCATGTAATAACACAAGATATTGGACGATAAATTCCACATCGATAATACCGCCTCGACTTTGTTTGATATCTACCATGCCGCGACTGGCGGTATGCGCTTCGCGCATCTTTTGCCGCATCTGCAAGACTTCCATGCGTAATGCCTTGGGCTCGCGTGGAAGCTGCATCACCTTTTGGCGGATTTGCTCAAAGCGTTGCCCTATATCGCTATCCCCTGCACTAAATGCCGCGCGCGTCAGGGCCTGATGCTCCCATGTCCAAGCCTTGTGCATTTGGTATTCGTCGAATGCCTGTACCGAGCTCACCAATAAACCACTCGCTCCATCCGGCCGTAACTGCATATCGGTTTCGTACAGCAAACCTGCTGCGGTCATACTGTTTAACCAAGTATTAATGCGCTGGCCAAAGCGGGCATAGATTTCACCGGCATTCGGATGGTCGTCGTCATACAGAAAAATAATGTCTAAATCGGAGGCGTATGCCAGCTCTTTTCCACCAAGTTTGCCATAGCCTATGATGGCAAATAGTGGCCGCTCTCGATGATGCGCTTTAAAGGTAGGCCACAAGGTATCAATGGTGACTTGCAAAATCAGATTAGCCAGGTCACTCAGATAATCCGATAAGGTAGTGAGGGGAAGATCTCCCGCCACATCTTTGGCAGCAAAACGAAAGATGGCCGCATGCTTGAATTGCCGCATCAAATCCATTTGACGCTCGATGTCACCATCGGCCTCCTGCATACGCTGTTGTAATTCATGGCGCATCGCGGAAAAATCAGGCACCGCATACAGATGTTGCGTATCCAATAATTCATCCAATAACACTGGGTGTTGTGCCAGATATTGCGCCAACCATGGACTGGCCGCCACCAGTCGAGTAAGTAGTTGTAAGGCAGCAGGAAACTCTGCCAACAAAGCCAAATAACTGGCACGGCGACAAATAGACTCGAGTAAATCTTGTACCCGCATCAAGGTCTGATCAGCTTGTGGCTGTTGTGCTGCAAAATCGATCACCATAGGCATGAGCTTGTCCAAACGCTGACGACTGATTTCTGGCAAACTGCGGTAGCGCGACCCTTCACGCATCGCTAGCAAACGCCGCGCTACTTGTTGCACATCTTGATATCCCAGCGCTAATAGCTTTTGCAAGGCTGAATCATCCTGTGTTTGCAACTGCCATAAATTCACTGGCGCGACTTGCTCTTGCGCAGGCGTATCCGCTTGATCATGATTGGCGAACACCGCTTTAAATTGCCCATCGACCAATACTCTATGCTGTTCTAATTGCGATAGCAGAGACTCCCAGTTCGGCATATCCATTGCCAAAGCAAGCGCCTGTTGCGCTGACTCACTGCTGGGCAAATCTTGGGTTTGCTGGTCTTCTTGATATTGGATGCGATGCTCAAGTTGACGCAAAAAATGATAAGCGGCAATCAACTGCGTGACGATTTCCGCAGGAAGCAATTGTTTTTCCGCCAAGCGTTGCAATACCTGCAAGGTCGGACGGATTTGCAAACTGACATCTTGGCCACCGCGAATCAGTTGAAATACTTGGGCGATAAACTCGATTTCGCGTATACCGCCACGACCAAGTTTGATGTTGTCTCGCATATCGCGTTGATTCACGTCGCGCTCGATTTGGCGCTTTAAATCTCGCATAGAAGCAAACACACCAAAATCCAAGTACTTGCGATAGACAAAGGGCTTGAGTACATCATGGATGGCTTTCTGCGGTCCGGCTATCACCCTGCCTTTAATCCAAGCATAACGCTCCCATTCGCGTCCTTGGTTTTGGTAATAGTCCTCCAACATCGCCAAACTACAAGCTAATGGACCTTCTGAACCGTAAGGACGTAAACGCATATCCACACGGAAGACAAAGCCATCAGCAGTCACTTCATCAATGGCAGCAATCAGTAATTTACCGAGACGGATAAAGAAATCATGATGGCTGATGGATTTTTGCTCAGCACTCTGCACGCTTGTTTCACCGTCTTCTTCATAGGCAAAAATCAAGTCGATGTCAGAGGAAACATTCAAATCTTCTCCGCCTAATTTGCCCATGCCTACGACAATCATCTGCTGTGGCTGACCTGACTCCCCTAGAGGCTCTCCATAGCGGCTGACCAGCATAGGGTGCAATACTGACAAGGCGCACTGCACCGCCACCTCCGCCAAGTCAGTCATGGCGCGCATGACCTCATGTAAGTCGGCAAAATGATTCAAATCGCGCACGATGGTGCGCAACATCACACGTTGACGCAATAGGCGTAAGGCTTTTTTCAGAGTAACTTCATCTTGAAGATTTTGTCGTGCAAGAAAATCTTCCATATCCTGGCGACGATAGGGCAAATGCAAAGACTGTGCGCAATCCTCAGCCAGCAGAGCATCTGCCGCGATTAAACGCTGGGCAAACAGACTACACGCACAAGCATGTGCCATATATTGCTGGGTCAGATCACTAGGAATGGTCATCAACACATCGATTCACAATGAGGTATACGAGAATTTTAATCCATCACGGCAGTTTTACTTTGATTTTGCGCAGACATCAGGCAATCAAATGCTCTTGTTTGGATTATAATCTGCATCTGGTCGACTTTAAAAAATAATTCAGGGAATTGGGCCAGTGAAAGTCCTTGCAGTTCAATTCCCGCGAAGGCGGGAATCCAGCCCAAATAAAAAAACACGAAGTACAACATCCATTTTGCTTTGAGGGGAAAAAGCGTCATGTCGCTTTCGCGGTTTTTGTTTAATTCACTGGATTCCCGCCTACGCGGGAATGACGGGGGTGGGGTGGGAATGACGGAAGTAGGAGGGGGTGGAATGACGGGGCGACTGCCCCTTAAATCATCACGCTAAGCATTATGCTGTTGTTCAAACTGGTCTTTTTCAAATTTGCCAAAGTGCAACATGATGGTCGGCAGAATCAATAAATTCAGAACCGTGGATGTGACCAAACCGCCCACAATAATAATCGCCATAGGACCTTCAATTTCACGCCCAGGTTGGCCACTGCCCGCAGCGAGTGGCAACAAGCCCAAGGCGGTGACCAGCGCAGTCATCAAGATGGATGGCAAGCGCTCAGATGCGCCTTGGATTGCGGTCTCTGCATTCCATGTTTTGCCCTCAAAATTAATCAGGTGCTGATAATGTGACACCAACATAATCGAGTTGCGCAAGGTGATGCCAAACAAGGTCACAAAGCCCACCAATGAGCCTAATGATATCCAGCCGCCTGTGAACATCACAGCCAACACGCCCCCAATCAGCGCAAACGGCAGATTGATAAAGGTCAGCAACAAATTACGTAGATTACCAAAAGCGATATACAGCATCAGGAATATCCCCACGGTGGCAATCAAAGAGTGCACGATGAGGTCCTCGCGGGATTGACTTTGTGCTTCTGCCTCTCCGGTAAAAGCAAGGTAATTGCCCGGTGAAAGTTTTACCTCTTTTTTGAGGCGCGCTTTGATCTCCTCAGAGAAGCTTTCTACATCGCGCCCCACCACATTGGCAGTGACGGTCTGAATACGTTTTGCCCCTGCATGAAGAATTTTTGAGCGGCCACTTTCTTGGCTAATGTCAGCCACATCCCCCAACATCACCAATCTGCCCTCGCGATTAAACAAAGGTAATTTACGGATGGTATTGATTTCTAGTCGGCTATTAGGCTCTAACACTACGGATAGCCAAAACATACGATTGTTTTCGTAGATGGGGGTCACAGGCATACTCTCATATGCCGCGCGAATGTTGTCCAACACATCGGTCGGCTGCAGGCCCCACTGCGCTAATTTGTCATGACGTAAGCGTATGCTGAGTTGCGGAGTGCCAGGAGGAGATTGCACTAGCACGTCTCTTGCCCCAGCGACACTTGAAACAACCCCAGCGACAGCTTGCGCATCTCTGTCCAATGCATCTAAGTCGTTGCCATAAATATTGATGACATTACTGGCGGCATAGCCTGAAATAGTCTCTTCGATACGCTCAGTCAGGAAGGTGTTGATGGCGAAATTAATGCCAACAAATCCGGGTGCTTTTTCGCCGTCACCATCAGCGTCTTTATTTTCTTGCATCCCTGACAGCCGTTCACGAATTTCGCTCAAAATCCGATTTTGCTCTGGGCCAGATAATGTCCCAATTTCAATTTCAAATTCACTGTAGTGTGTGCCAAAAGTATCGGCGCCATTTTGTGCGCGACCCACCCACTGCACCACACTTTTTACCCCTTTAATTTCTCGAATTGCTTTTGAGACTTGGTTGCCTACACGCAAAGACTCTTGCTCAGAAGTCCCTGGCACCAAGGTCATATGCATAATGAAGTGGCCTTCGTGCAGACTAGGAATAAATTGACTTTTGAATAACGGCAGCGAGCCCAAGCCGATAGCGATGACGGCAATGGCAATCAATATCGTACGCTTATAGTCTTTTTCTATACGATGTAATAGGTCGGTATAGCGAAGTTTGATCCATGCGATCAGAGGTGGGTCTTCTGCGGATAATTTAATCCTACCTAAAAGCAAATAGCATAGTGCTGGAGTCAAGGTTAGCGCGACGGCCAAGGAGGCTAAGATGGCGGCAATGTAGGCATAGCCCAATGGCGCAAATAATTTTCCAGCCACCCCGCTCAGGGTTAGTAACGGCATAAAGACCAGAGCCACGATGATGGTGGCATATACCACTGAGCTTCGAACTTCCATCGACGCATTAAATACGACTTCATGTAAAGGTAAGGGGTTGCTTAGAGATTTGTTCTCTCTCAAGCGACGGAAGATATTTTCCGTATCAATAATCGCATCATCGACCACTTCGCCTAGCGCAATCGCCAAGCCACCCAAGACCATAATATTGATGCCAATCTTGAAGTAGCTGAGCACCACAATAGCGGTCAGGAGGGAGAGGGGGATTGCAGTGGCGGAGATAAAAGCAGTGCGTCCATTGAATAAAAACAAAAACAACACAATGATGACCAATACCGAACCGATCAAAATGTCGGTTCGAACCCCATTGATAGCGGTATCAATAAAGTTAGCTGGTCGGAATAGACCTTCATGCAAAGTGATTTGACGATTTTCCAATGAAGGTTTGATTTGCTTAATCGCCTGTTCCAAAGATTTGGTTACACCATACGTATTGGCACCGAGCTGACCTTGTATAGAGAGATAAATGCCCGTTTTGCCATTGATAGAAGAGGAGCTGATGGAGGGTTGTGCACCGTCGGCGACGGTAGCGATATCATTAAACTTGATACTTTGACCATTGCGATAAGCGACAGTGGTTTGGCCTAGCTGTTGAGGAGTTAAGGCCTGGCCTATGGTATTGAGTATGACTCTTTGGTTGTTATTTTCGATAAAGCCAGCCCCTCTGACACCGGTCGCGCGAGTAGCCGCATCGACCACTTCTTGCAAAGACAAGCGATATAGAATGAGTTGTTGTGGCTTAATTTGGATTTGTAATTGTTTGATTTGCCCACCAAATACATTGACGTCCGCCACGCCTTCGACTGACATCAAATGTGGGCGCAATTCCCAATCAACGATGCTTCTTAATTCTCTTAGGTCTACCTTATCCGAGGTCAAACCTATGCCCATCACTGTACTGGCAGCAGAAGTGAGTGGTGTGATATTGGGAATGACTCGCGCTGGTAATCGACCAGCGAGGGTAGCGAGTCGTTCAGCCACTACTTGGCGATTGCGATATACATCGGTACCCTCTTTAAAGATGACAGTCACTACCGACAAACCGGGTATCGATTGTGAGCGCATCATGGCAATGCCCACCGTACCAGAAATGCTGTTTTCAATCGGCTGACTGACCAGCTTTTCAACTAAATCAGTAGAGAGACCGGGGGCTTCAGTTTGGATGATGAGTTGGGTAGGGGAGAACTCTGGGAATACATCTAAATTACTGCGCGTCAGGCTATAAATGCCATAGATAATCATCAGGGTGGCTAACCCGATAATCACACCGCTATAGCGGATGGCGAATCTGACCAGTGCCGACATCATATGCGGCTAGTCCTCATTCTCATTTTTGATTTGATATTTAAACTCTTCTGACAACAGCAACTGAGCACCACTAATCACAATGTCGTCCTCTGCGCTGATATTTTCTGCATCGATAAACCAACCACCCGTGGCAGGATGATCGGTGCTGATGGGTAAGCGCATAAACTTATCCGCTTTGATTTTTTTATATATCCAAGCTTTACCGCCATACCAAACAACCGCATTGGCTGGAACAAGCAGGCCTTTGCTGGCGCTAGCGCTGTTATTTGTAGCCTGTTCTGGCAGTTGCACATTGACGCGCATATCCGCTCTCAGATGGTCTGCAGGGGCAGTGTAATAATAGGTCACACCTTGCATGGTCGGGTCGGTGATGGGGGCTTCTGCCAATAGGTCAGCCTTCATAGGCGGCACCTCTGCACCAATAGGCGCAATATTCACGGTATTCGCAGGCTTTTTGATATCAAGAGGAAACACCACCAGCACCAGCATCGTTTGATGACTCAGCAAACTCTGCATGATTTGATTGCCTCGCTCGGAGGTCGCCATGCTCGCTAGGGTCGTTCCCCAGTTTTGACGGATATTATCTTGCAGATTTTTGGCTTCTAACTCTGCTGCAGCCAGTTTCGCTTGATCCGCTTTATAGACAGCTTCTTTTGCCAACACGATTTGATCAGACACATTACGATTATCTTGATTGAGCTGTTGCATGCGGCGATATTCTTGCTGACTATTCAGCAGTGCTGCGCGGGCGATATTCGCATTCGCCTTGGCGTTGAGGTAGCGCGTACGCATTTCAATTAACAAATCAATATTGAGAACACTGCCCAATACATTGAGTGTTTGTTGATGTTCGCTGCCACTTAGTTTATCGGTATGAATTTCACTTTGTTGCTGTGCCTCTGGACTGACCACGACCACGGTCGCGCCATGCTCAAGTTTGACTCGGTTGACCGTTTCGATGTCATCTTCATGCGCTAGGCTAAGTTGATCGTATTCATCTTTGCCATAGAACACGATAAGCCAAAACAACACGATAATAATGATGAATTGGAAAAGAATAATTCGTTTGGTATTTTCTGTCATAGCTGACTACCTTTGTTCGCTAACTTTGTTTTGCAATGAATTGGGCAGCTTAAAAACGCCATCTAAAGGACGTTGTAGGCCATCCTCAAGCTCAATCACTGCTTGTTGTAATTGATAGCTTAAATTGAGTCTGTTTTGTTGCGCAATCAAGATTTCTAATTTTCCGCCGGTTAATTCCAAACGATCTGCGACCCCAGTATCGAATTGCTGTTGGGTTTGGTTAAACCGTTGCGATTGAACAGTTAATACCTCGTCAGCACGCTTAAGATTCTCTTTTACGCTGCTGACTGTGGCTTGTTGCATTTCAATTTGCCGGATGACGCGCGTCTGCAAGGCAAAAAACTGGGTGGCTTCAACATCACGCAGCGCATTCGCCTCGGCGATAAGCCCGCGATTACGATTGACTAGGGTTAACAGACTATTAATCCCTAGCGACCAAATTCTGTCGTTCTGATCAAACACATAGCTAGGACTCAACACAAAATCCGGATATTGTTTGGCTATCTCTAAGCGTAATCCAGATTCAGCAGCTTCATAGCGAGCCAGTGCGGCACGAATATCTAGACGATTTTGCAGGGCATAGGTCTGCAGGCTTTTATCATCCTGCTGGGGGACATCTGTCACTTCTTCTTGCCACAGGCTGGGCAGTTGCATTTGCTTGAGGGTGTCTACGCTCAAGCCTATATCATTTGCCAAAGCAGCGAGAAGGGCAGGTTGCCGCCCTAACTCAGTCACATAGGCTTGCTCGGTCTTTTGCATAAAGATACGGGCGTTATTTAAATCGACATTAGAGGCTATGCCCGCGTCTAAGCGCTTTTGCAACATTTCCACTATCTCTTGTCTGAGAGATAGCTCTTGTTTCAATAAAGCAATTAGTTGCTGGTTGTATTGATATTGAAGCAAGCTTCGGATGGCTCTGGTTCGGACTTGCCATGCGGTTTGAGCAATATTAATTTTGGCTGCTTCGCTTAAGCTGGCTGCGCGATCAATTCGAATTTCAATTTTGCCTGCGGTAATCACATAGATATCTATCCCCATACCATAGGTCCAGGGAGTCATATTGCTGTTATTGCTGTGATTTTCGACACGTCCACCTGCCCCAATTTCTGGTTTTTGTCCCGCGGTAATCTGAGCCGCTTGCGCTGCTTTCCACTGGGCGCGGGCTACATCCAAGTCTGGGTGATAAAACAAAGCGCAATAGCTTAATAAGTCTCTATCCCAGGAACGAATTGGCAACTGTGATGGACTAATACCGTTGGATTGTAAGTAATTGCTAAACTGTGGCGAATTTGGGTTGCGTGCACGAAACTCGATGGTATTGGTCTCTGGCTGTATCGGCTTGGCTTGATAAGGTAAAAACTGACATGCGCTAAGCGTCATGACGGATAGCACCAAGATAAGCCATGCGCAGCCTCGTTGAAATAACTGGCTGGCTTTTTTGAGAGTCAATGTGGCGCGTAAAAAAATCATAAGTTCGGGATATTACCTGTTGGCCTTTGATTACGGCAACATTTCGCATCATTTTTAGCGCAAGTTCGGCATCAGAATGAACAAATTTGAACATCGAATGCCAACAACATGATGAGGACGCTTTTAGTTAGTGTTGGCTTGGGCTATAATGCCGTGCTTTTCATGGGGCGCTGTCCCCTGACGATGCGAAAGTGGCGGAATTGGTAGACGCACTGGATTTAGGTTCCAGCGCCGCGAGGCGTGAGAGTTCGAGTCTCTCCTTTCGCACCATCGTTTAATTATTAACATATATATTGATCGCCAATAGGCAAAATTATTAAGGAAACAACATGGCAGCAAACGTTGAAGTCATCAGCAAATTAGAACGTCGCATGACAGTGACCGTGCCGATGAAACCAATCGAAGATGAAATCCATCAGCGTATTCAGCAATTGACACGCACCGCAAAGTTGCCCGGCTTCCGTCCTGGCAAAGTGCCGCTCAAGATTGTTGAACAACAATATGGCGCACAAGTACGCGATGAAGCGTTGGCGAGCGCAATTGAACGCACTTTCGGTGAATCTGTTGATCAAAATAAATTGCGTGTGGCTGGTTTCCCAAATATTGAGCACAAGCCTTTTAACGAGGCTGATGGCAAATTCGAATATGTCGCTACTTTTGAAGTATTCCCAGACGTTGAAATGGGTGATATCAAGAAATTAAAAATCGAACGTCCAGTGCTAGAGCTCAAAGCCGCAGACATTGATAAAACCATTGAAGTCTTACAAAAGCAACGCGGCACATATGCACCAGTAAAGCGTGCAGCCAAGTTAACTGACAAAGTCACCCTGTCTCTCAGCGCCTCAATGGATGGCAAAGAAGTTGAAAGCACAGGCGAGCAAACCATAGATTTGGTATTGGGCGAAGGTGGTCGTGTGCCAGAGTTTGATGAAAACTTAGTGGGCGTTCAAGCCGCAGCAGAGAAAAGCTTTAAAATCAAATACAAAAAAGACCACCAAGTAGAAGAATTGGCTGGTAAAACCGTGACTTATGATGTCAAGGTAAAAGAAGTCGCTGAATTGCAATTGCCTAAAGTGGATGCAGATTTTGCCAAAGCCCTAGGCGTTGAAGATGGCGATGTTAAGAAAATGAAAGAAGAAATCAAGGCTAGCCTGCAACAAGAAGTTGACCGTCGAGTTCGCGCTAGATTGAAAGACCAAGTATTTAATGCCTTGGTGGAAAATGCTAAATTCGAATTGCCTAAGGCATTGTTGCAATCCGAAACACAACGTCTGTTGCAAATCGCCGCGCAAAATCTACAACGTCGTGGCGTAGATCCAAGCACAGTGAATCTTGAGCCATCTGTATTT
>RFPI01000003.1 GCA_009926205.1 Methylophilaceae bacterium | reverse complement strand
CTATATTGCGGGACAGACAGCCCCCAAAGGTAAGCGCATGGGGCATGCTGGCGCCATTATCTCCGGTGGAAGTGGAAAAGCGGAAGATAAAATTGAGGCATTGCAAAAAGCTGGTGTTGTCGTTGCAAGCTCGCCAGCTGGTTTGGGCGAGGCAATGATGCAAGCCATACAACAACATGCAAAAAAAGGACATGCATGAACAAGCTTTGCGCTTTCTGCGTATTCCTCTTACTGAGTATTTCGATACAGCTATCAGCTTGGGCGGACGATATTCCTTATCTACTGACCGTGGCCAGCAAGGGTGATGCTAAAAGTGTAAAGGCGATATTAGACACTGGAGCTAATCCAAATTTACGTGATATCGATGGACTCACTGCGCTCATGTATGCGACGCGCAAAGATAAGGTTGAGGTTGTACAGTTGCTATTAAGTAAAGGCGCTGACCCTAATCTGCGTGACAATAGTGGCTGGACTGCATTGATGTATGCGGCTAAAAAGAACTATCTTAGTTCTGCTAAATTGCTATTGGAAAAGGGTGCGGATGCCAAAGTTCGTGACGTATCAGGGTGGAGCGCATTAGGCTTAGCTGCAACCTCAGGTTATGCAGAATTTGTCTCGCTTCTGATTGACTCGGGTGTAGAGGTCAATAGCCGTAGTGACGATGGTAAGACCATTATCATGTATGCCGCTAAAAATGGTGACAGGGCAACTATTCAGACGCTCGTGCAGCACAAGGCAGACCTTGATGCCCGGGATAATCAGCTGGCAACAGCATTGATGTATGCGGCTAGAAGTGGAAGAACTGACGGTTGTGAAGAGCTGTTACAAGGCGGTGCCAGTATAGATTTGACAGACAGCTCGGGCTGGTCAGCGCTGACTTGGGCTGTGAGAAAAAAACAATTAGCCACAGCAAAAATGCTTATTAGCAAGGGTGCAAAGGTCAATGTGGCTGATAAAAGCGGTACCTATTTATTGCATGTAGCTGTATCTAATAACGATGCCAAAATGGTGGCATTGTTGATTGAGCAGGGAGCTGACGTGAATGTGAAAGATCAATTCAGTCTATCCCCCTTGGTATATGCATTAAAAAATCAAAATTCGGAAATCGTTAATTTACTCAAGCAGGCAGGTGGTAGCTATTAGCACGCAGGTGAATATTGCGCTCGCGCAACTTAATCCCACTCTCGGTGACTTGGATGGCAACGTCACAAAAATTGTTGAGGCGTGTCAGCAGGCAAAAAATTTAGGCGCTAGTCTAATACTGACGCCAGAACTCGCCTTGACTGGTTATCCCCCTGAAGACTTATTGTTGCGGAGTGACTTTCTAAATGCTTGCCAACTTGCTTTAGAGCATCTTGCTAAGCAAGTTTCTGATATCACTTTGCTTGTCGGTTATCCCGCTAGCCGTCTGGGTAAAGTCTATAACGCGGCTGCACTGATTCAGAACGGTCAGATTGCTCAAACCTATTTCAAACAAATTCTGCCTAATCACACCGTATTCGATGAGGAGCGTTATTTCGAGCCTGGTCATGAGCCATGTGTATTTGAGCATTTGGGTCTGCAATGCGGCGTATTGATTTGTGCGGATATTTGGGAATCCGCTCCAGCGCTGCAAGCAAAACAAGCTGGGGCAGAATTATTGCTGACTTTAAACGCATCCCCATTTCATATGGAAAAACAAAGTGAGCGTTTTGAGGTTGCCGCAGACAGGGTAAGAGAAACAGGGTTAGCCTTGGTTTATACCAATATGGTCGGCGGTCAAGATGAGTTGGTATTTGATGGTGATTCTTTTGTATTAGATAGAAATGGCAACGTGGTGTTGCAATCGCCCTGTTTTCAAGAATCAGTTGCTGTGGTGTCGGTGAGTTTAGATAAGGCTGAATTCGGCAATCCGCAAGCAGCAAAACGCAGCGAGCATTTATCACTTTGCGCCTCGGTTTATCAAGCCTTGTGTTTGGCAGTCAAAGACTATGTCAATAAAAATGGCTTTTCTTCGGTTTTATTAGGCTTGTCCGGGGGCATTGATTCTGCACTTACGCTTGCTGTTGCGGTCGATGCTTTAGGAGCCGAGCGCGTAAGTGTGGCTATGATGCCGTCAGAGTTCACAGCCGATATCAGCATTCAAGATGCGCAGCAAATGGCGAATGACCTGCATGTGAAATATCATCAATTTGAAATTCAGGGACTATTCCAACAGTTTCGCGAGGTCTTATCCCCAGCTTTTTCCAATTTGCCTTTTGATACCGCCGAAGAAAATATTCAGGCGCGTATTCGCGGGGTCCTATTAATGGCCTTGTCCAATAAGTTTGGCAGTTTGGTATTGATTACAGGAAATAAGAGTGAGATGGCTGTGGGCTATTCCACACTGTATGGAGATATGGCAGGGGGCTTTGCCGTTTTGAAAGATGTGCCTAAAACATTGGTGTATGAATTGGCGCATTACCGCAATCAAATTTCGCCCGTCATTCCCGAGCGCATTATTACACGAGCACCTTCTGCTGAGTTGCGCGCTAATCAAACCGATCAAGATAGCTTGCCAGCCTATGAAATTTTGGATGGAATATTGCAAGCCTATGTAGAGCAGGATGCAAGTTTCCAAGAGATAGTAGCTTTGGGGTATCAAAGTAAAGATGTCGAACGCGTGCTGCGATTAATCGATTTGAACGAGTACAAACGCCGCCAATCACCGATTGGGGTTAGAATAACGCACAGAGGATTTGGCAAGGATAGGCGTTATCCCGTGACCTCAAAATTTAGTTATAAAAACACCCTGACCCATACAAAAGGATGAAATATGAAAAAAATTGAAGCCGTGATCAAACCTTTTAAATTAGACGAAGTGCGAGAAGCGCTTTCGGAAATTGGTGTCAACGGATTAACCGTTGCTGAAGTCAAAGGCTTTGGTCGTCAAAAAGGCCATACTGAGTTGTATCGTGGTGCTGAATATGTGGTCGACTTTTTACCAAAAATTAAAATTGAACTAGTCGTGTCTGAAGATCTCGTGGATCAAGCGATTGATGCGATAGTCAAAGCAGCGAGAACTGGCAAAATTGGCGATGGTAAGATTTTTGTCACCAATGTTGAACAGGTGTTACGTATTCGCACCGGCGAAACAGGTGAGTCAGCGGTTTAAAGCCCTTCAAACGCATGAGTCACATCTTTATCGCGGTAGGATTGCTTATCCTATCCAATGTGTTTATGACATTCGCTTGGTATGCGCACCTCAAGCATTTGCAACATCAACCTTGGCTACTGGCTGCTTTGATTAGCTGGGGCGTCGCCCTGTTTGAATACATGCTACAAGTTCCAGCCAATCGTATCGGATTTCAATCACTGAGTTTGCCGCAGCTAAAAATACTGCAAGAAGTGATTACCTTAAGTGTATTTGTTCCATTCGCGGTGTTTTATATGCAACAGCCTTTAAAACTAGATTTTTTATGGGCCGCTTTATGTTTAATGGGAGCCGTGTACTTTATTTTCCGTGCGGCCTAGTATCCCAAATGGCGCATGCTTTGATAAAACACGAATGCGACTATCCACGCTAAACCCAGCGACCAAATCAAAGAGAATGCAGCAAAGCCCCAACTTTTAGCTTCATTTTTTAATGTCGCGATGGTGGATAAGCAAGGCGTGTAAATTAAGGTAAATAGCATAAAGCTCAAGCCTTGCACCCAATCCACATGACTCGCAATAGTTTGCGCCAGAGCATCACCCTGAAGTCCGTAAATAACCGCTAAGGACCCAATCACAATCTCTTTTGCCACAAAGCCAAAAATCAAGGCGATGGCCAACTGAGTATCTATACCTATAGGCTCTAATACGGGTTGGAAAAACAAGCCAATTTTACCTGCCCATGTTTCTGCGCTGGCAGGAACGGCATCTGCAGGAAAATGCGTCAATAACCACACCATTACAACGCCAAGCACAATAAAAGAGGTCGCTCGGTGTAAGAAGTGTCTGATTTCCTGCCAAGCGCTGAGGATGATTTGTCTAGCCGTTGGAAGTCGATACGGCGGCAGCTCTAGAATAAATGGTTCCTGATTCTGGTAGCGTTTGCGATGTATCAGTGCTGTCAGAAAAATAGTCGCAAAGCTCACCATATAAAGGCTGAATAACACCAGTGCTGCTTGATGGGGCGCAAAAAGTATGGCGCTCATAAATAAGAACACTTGCAGACGGGCTGAGCATAGCGAGAGGGGGATCACTAACATGGTCAATAAACGCATATTGCGTGAGCGCATCACCCGAGTCCCCATCAACGCAGGGACGTTACAGCCAAAGCCCATCAACACCATGACAAAGCCACGACCATCTAAGCCAATCTTGGCCATCAAGGCATCCATCAGAAAGGCTGCGCGAGATAGATAGCCACTATCTTCGACTACCGTCATGACCAAGAAAAACAAAATAATCACCGGGACGAATGCGGCGACGGTACTGAGTCCGGTAAATAAGCCATCCACCAGTAGACCGCTGAGCCAATCCGGTGCATTGCTCAACAGTGGCGTCAATTGCTCTTGTGAAATCCACGTGAATAAAGCTGTCACGCCATCTTGTAAAGGTTTTCCTGCAGTGAAAATTAATTCAAATAATAGATAGATGCTAAACAAAAATATGGGCATACCTAACCAAGGATGCAGCAATATATTGTCCAATCGAGTCGTCATTTCATCATTGAGCCGACTGGGGTAGTCTACGCTAGACTCAATAATCGATTCCATTTCTTGCTCAATAGACATATCGGAGGCCAACACCTCGGCGACATGCGCTTGACTCACTGGCAATGACGATTGCAGGGCCTGCGCGGCAATTTTTAACGCCTCGTTGCATTGGTCGCCATATTTCGCACTAATTTCTATGACTGGAATATTGAGTTTCTCTGCCATTGTGGCCGTTTGAATATGAATGCCTAAGCGTTTTGCCTCGTCGCGCATATTCAATAGCAAAATCGCAGGTAGTCCAAGTTGGCGAAGTTGCAATACCAAGGATAATTGTCTGTCGATTTGTGTGCTATTGGCGACAACCATTAATAAATCGATAGGATGGTTGCTAAGGAAATGTCTGACGACATGCTCGTCATCGGAAAAACCATGTAAATCGTAAATGCCAGGAAGATCAACTAACTCGGCGATATGTCCGCCTAGCAAGATTTTGGCACTCATCAAATTGACGGTGATGCCTGGCCAATTCCCTACTTTTGCAGATGCGCCAGATAGACGATTAAACAGCGTGGATTTGCCCGTATTGGGCATACCGAGTAGAGCGATACGTTTCATTCGGTGAGTATGCTGATACGAGAAGCGTCACTGAGTCTGAGCATGATATCGGTGGTGCCAATTCGGACTTGTATAGGGCCATTGAAGCTGGCTCTGCGCACTACTTGAATTTGCTTGCCCATACGCAAGCCCATTGCCGCCATACGCTGGAACAAAGCTTCATCCGCGTGAATTCTAGCGATAGTGGCAGATTTGCCAGCGGCGAGATTACTCAAAGATGTCATGCGTTAACCATTTTTTTAAATGATAATGGTTCTTATTATCTCATAAAATCCGCATGACGGAGGCGATTGCGAGAAAAAATCAAATTAGGCAAGACGAAAAAAAAGCCACGAAAACGTGGCTTTTTCTGACTCCATCAAAACTTGATCAACGGGTTTTATTTTTTATTTTTATTATTGTCCACGATAGTAGCTTTTGCACGCAGATCGACCATCATCTTCTCCACTTGGCGTTTCGCCAATTGCTTTTGCAAACTCTCTTTAACTTTTTCATAGGGTGGGGCTTTGAGATCTCTTACATCCTCTAGCTTAATCACATGCCAACCAAACTGAGTCTGAACAGGATCTGAAGTGAGAGACCCTTTTTGCAATTTCCCAACGGCTTCACTAAACGGCTTAACCATGCCGCTCAGAGAGAACCAGCCTAGATCGCCATTTTTTTCCTTGGAACCTGGATCACGAGATTTTTCTTTGGCTATTTTGCCAAAGTCAGCGCCTTTATTAATCTGAGCAATTACGTCTTTGGCTTCAGTTTCTGATGCTAAGAGAATATGACTCGCTTTATATTCTTTATCGCCTAATTCTTGTTTAAATTTTTCATAGGCCGCTTTAGTATCAGACTCACTCACAGGATGGTTCTTCACATAATCCTGCAAATAAGCGCTGACTAATAATTCTCGACGCGCTAGCTCTTCGCGCATTTGATATTCAGGTTTTTTATCTATGCCCGCTTTGGTGGCTTCTTGCAACAACAATTCGCTAGAAATCAATTTGGAAATAATGACTTCTTTGACGTTGTCATCGACCTTTTGGCCGTGTTCGTTTGCATCTTTGATAATAAAGTCCAACATAGACTGTTTAATTGGTTTGCCATTGACGGTTACGATGACTGGTTCAGCTGCGATGGCGGTATAACTGATCAAAACAAAGGAGGCTATCAAGAATAATTTAGACGGGTGCGTTTGCATTAAGATTTCCGGAAGTGAAAGATAACTCTTGTGATTATAGTGTTTATTCGTTAGCGGCGATAGCGCGGATACTTAATGCATGTATGCTGGTGCGCATCTCATCACTCAGCAATTCATACACCAAACGATGCCGCTGTACTTGCGATAAGCCATCAAATTTCGCGCTACGAATGGTGAGATTGAAATGTCCCCCGCCAGTATTGCCGCGATGTCCTGCGTGCGAGGCGCTATCATCTTGTAACTCTAGTTCTAAAGGAGTCAGTTCTGCTAGTTTTGCGCGTATGACGTCGGCGGTCGTTTGGGTGCTCATCATTGCTCTTCTTTGGGTCTGTTGGATTTAGGGTAATGTTTTTCTAAATGGTTTAACGTCAACTTTTTGATAAACACCGGCAGCTACAAACGGATCTTGTTCAGCCCAAGTTTGCGCTTGTTGTAAATTTTCAAATTCAGCCACAATGAGACTCCCTTGAAAGCCCGCTGGACCGGGGTCAGCGCTGTCGATGGCTGGCATAGGACCAGCTAGCAGCAAACGACCTTGGTCTAACATAGCTTGTAATCTAGCCAGATGGGCAGGTCTGTGCGCCATACGCTGTTCAAGACTGTTGGGCGCATCCTGCGCAATAATGACGTACCACATTATTCCTCCTGTATATGTTTCTGCATCCACCATGCTTGTATCAAAATAAAAGCAAAGGTCAGTCCTAAGCTGCCAAATAATTTAAAACTAGCCCAAGTGTCGGTAGAGTAGTGGTACGCGACATACAAATTTAAAAAGCCCATGCCGATAAAAAATCCTACCCAAGCCAAAGTAATCGTCCGCCACACCGATTCAGCTAATTTAATTTCTTGCCCCATCATGCTTTTGAGTAGATTCTTTTTCCATAAGACTTGAGCACCCAAAAGCGTCATCGCAAATACCCAATAAAGCAGGGTGGGCTTCCATTTGATAAAAGCTGGGTTTTGTAGATAAAGCGTCAGTCCGCCTAAAACTGCGACAAGAGCGGCACTGATCCATAGCATTCTATCGACTCGACCATGGCGGAGCTTCACCCATATGATTTGTAATAATGTGGCGAGAATGACGACTACCGTCGCGAGCATGATTGGAATTAACTCATCCGGAAGTGAGTCCTGTATCCCTAAAAGGCTGAGCGTCTCTCGCGCAAACACTGCCATTGCGCTGATTTTTTCTGTCACTTTTAGCGTGATAAAAAATGCAATCACGGGGAACAAATCAAACAACAGTTTCATAGCTGACTTTCATTGGTTTTACTGTGGGAGGCGAGGCGCTATTTTGCTATGATGTGCGATTGAGTTCAATCACTCCATGATTGATTTTTATTCGAGTAGCCTATTTCATGATCGATTTGCACTGTCATTCCACTATTTCCGATGGAGTTTTGCCACCGGCGGATTTAGTTCGTCATGCTCATGGTAGAGGTATTCGTATTCTGTCACTGACGGATCATGATGACTTAGGCGGACTAGAGGAGGCACGTGAAGTCGCCGAATCTCTAGGAATGCACTTTATTAATGGCGTTGAAATTTCCGTCTTGTGGCATGAGCGCACAGTGCATATTGTTGGGTTACGTATTGACCCCCAACATGCGCCATTGCGTGAAGGTCTCGCAGCGATGCGAGAGGGGCGTATTCTCAGAGCGGAAAAAATTGCAGAAGAGTTGGCTAAGTCAGGCATCCATGATGCTTTGCAGGGCGCTTATCGATATAGCCAAGGCAATATTATTAGTCGAGCTCACTTTGCTCGCTATTTGGTTGAACTTGGCCATGCCAAAAATACCGCATCGGTGTTTAAACGTTATTTAGTCAAAGGCAAGCCTGGCTATGTGCGACACGAATGGGCGAGTCTAGCTACCGCACTAGAGTGGATACATGGCAGCGGTGGCATTGCCGTGCTGGCGCATCCGGGGCGCTATGATATGGGTAAACAACTATTAAAACAGTTGATAGAAGAATTCATTCAACTTGGTGGTCGTGGTATCGAGGTTGTCACAGGAAGTCACAGGCCAGAGCAATTTAATACCTTTGCCCAAATTGCCCAGCAATACCAGTTGCTATCCTCCTTAGGCTCGGATTATCACGGCAAGGGTCAGTCATACATAGATATGGGAAGTCTGCCTAGCTTGCCGACAAATTGTCAGCCCATATGGCATGACTGGCCTGAATATCATCAAGTTTCTCAGCAATAGTTGAAACCCAGATGGCGCAGTACTTTCAAATTCATCAAACCCATCCTCAGCAGCGACTGCTAGAACAGACCGTGCAGATACTTCGTGATGGTGGGGTGATTGCCTATCCTACTGATTCAGGCTATGCACTTGGTTGCTTGATTGGAAACAAAGCGGCTCAAGATAATATTCGTCGCATTCGTGGAGTTGATGAACATCATTTATTTACGCTGGTATGCCGTGATTTGGCTGAATTAGCCACTTATGCCATGGTCAATAATAGTCAGTTTCGTATGCTCAAGGCGAATACGCCTGGGGCGTACACTTTTGTTTTGCAGGCAACACGAGAAGTCCCAAGGCGGTTACAACATCCTAAACGCAGTGCGGTGGGTTTGCGTGTTCCCAATCATGCGGTTACTCAGGCACTATTAGCAACATTGGGTGAGCCAATGCTCAGTATGACTTTGTCCATTGCCGATGAGCCGCCTATGCATGAGGCATGGGAAATTCGAGATCGTTTGGAACATCAAGTGCAATTGGTGATTGATGCGGGGTATTGCATTGATCAGCCGACAAGCGTCATTGACTTGACGGCGGAGGTTCCTGTCTTAATTCGTGCAGGTGCTGGGGATCTTGCCCCATTTGGTTTGCAACAAGATTAAACATATACAAAGATATTGAAGAATTAGCGAAGGAGTAACGATGGATATACAAGAGGGCATCAGAATGGCAGCTATCGGGGCAATCCCGATTATTTTTGCGATTACCGTACATGAGGCGGCACACGGATATGCAGCTCGATATTTTGGCGATGACACGGCAGAGCGAGCTGGCCGCATATCGTTAAATCCTATTCATCATATAGATCCATTGGGGACGATTTTGCTCCCCGCAATCACCATGATTTTGGGTGGGATTTTATTTGGCTGGGCTAAGCCGGTTCCAGTCAATTTTGGTCGTTTGCGTCATCCCAAGCGAGATATGCTTTGGGTCGCTGCGGCTGGCCCATTTTCTAATTTTCTGATGGCAATTTTTTGGGTACTTGTGATGAAATTTGCCTATTTGGCACCTGGACCCTATGTCGATGCGCTTTCTACCATGAGCAGGATAGGCTTAAGTATCAATGTGGTGTTGATGGTGTTAAATCTTTTACCTTTACCTCCCTTGGATGGAGGTCGCATTGCCGTCAGCTTGTTGCCTAATCATATTGCATGGAAATATGCGCAAGTGGAGCGATACGGCTTTTTTATCCTGCTGTTATTACTCGCCACTGGGGTGTTGTCAGCCATTTTAATGCCTTTGGTATACGGTGTTTATCAATTGCTAGAGTGGGTTTTTTAATAGGCTTGATGAAATCAAGGCAGGGCAACAGGGATTTTCGTATAATGTACCTTTCTTTAAATATGGTTAATCAATATGGCGGTTGAGCGCGTTTTATCTGGCATGCGTCCTACAGGGAGCTTGCATCTTGGACACTATCACGGCGTACTGAAAAATTGGGTACGCATGCAACATGAGCACGAATGTTTATTCTTTGTCGCTGATTGGCATGCATTGACCACGCATTACGACACCCCGGAAATTATTGAAGAAAACGTATGGGAAATGGTCATCGATTGGTTGGCTGCTGGCGTTGACCCAGCACAGGCGACCATCTTTATTCAGTCCCGTGTGCCAGAGCATGCCGAATTACACACTTTGCTATCGATGATTACCCCTTTGGGTTGGCTAGAACGTGTGCCAACCTATAAAGATCAACAAGAAAAAATCAGCCATAAAGATCTCGCCACCTATGGGTTTTTGGGATATCCCTTGCTGCAAAGTGCGGATATCTTGATTTATAAAGCCACACAAGTGCCTGTGGGCGAGGATCAAATCCCGCATATTGAATTTACTCGCGAAATCGCGCGTCGTTTCAACCATATCTATGGCCGTGAGCTTGGCTATCAAGAGAAAGCCGAAGCCGCGATTAAAAAATTAGGTAGCAAACGTGGAACGCTGTATGAAGAGTTGCGTGACCGCTATCAAGAGCAGGGAGATGATGAGGCGCTTGAAGCCGCACGCGCCATGATTGAAGAGCAACAAGGCCTGAGCTTGGGCGATAAAGAGCGCTTATTGGGCTATTTAGAGGGTGGTGGCAAGATGATTTTGGTTGAGCCAGATCATAAATTGACGCCCGCTTCAAAAATGCCTGGTTTAGACGGACAGAAAATGTCTAAGTCTTACAACAACACTATTTCGTTGCGTGAAGATCCTGATCAAATCAGCAAAAAGATTAAGACCATGCCCACTGATCCAGCGCGTATTCGTCGTACTGATCCGGGTGATCCAGATAAATGCCCTGTGTGGCAGTTGCATGAGGTCTACTCAGAGGATGCGACTAAGCAATGGGTGCAAAATGGCTGTCGCAACGCCTCTATTGGATGTATCGAATGTAAAGCGCCAGTCATTGAGGGTGTGTTGCAAGAGCTAAAACCCATACAAGAACGTGCCGCGCAATATGCTGAGGACCCCATGATGATTAAGAATGTCGTAGCCGAGGGTTGTGAACGTGCTCGAAAAATGGCGAGAGAAACCATGCGTGAGGTTCGTGACGCGATGGGTTTAGGTTACAGCGCATAACCAAGCAATATGAGCAATCAGTCTCTACCTCTCACCGAAGCCCCGCAAATTGAGGCTCGTATACACGGTGAAAAGTGGACTCAGCTCCCGCAAGATTTATATATCCCTCCTGATGCGCTAGAAGTCTATTTGGATGCTTTTGAAGGTCCATTAGACTTATTGTTGTATCTCATCCGTAAACATAATCTGGATATTCTTGATATCCCCATGGCACAGCTGACACAGCAATACATGGATTATGTTGAGCATATGCGGGTGGAAAAATTAGAGTTGGCAGCAGATTATTTATTGATGTCCGCGATGTTAATCGAGATTAAATCGCGTATGTTATTGCCCAAGCCAACACTGGTTGCAGAAGAGGACGATCCACGCGCTGAGTTGGTGCGTCGTCTACTTGAATATGAGGCAATCAAGTTGGCCGCAGAGCGATTAGATCAAATGCCACAAGTCGGCGTGGACATTATGGTCGCGCAAGCCTATCTCGATAAAGTGAGCGAACAAAAGCCGCCACAAGTTAGCCTAGATGACCTAATCGATGCTTGGCAAAACGTATTAAAACGAGCCAGTCACTTTGCGCATCACAAAGTAGGTCGTGCAGAGTTATCTGTGCGTGAGCATATGAGCCAGATTATGCGACAGCTCAAGGGCGCTTCCATGCTGGAGTTTACTGCCTTGTTTGATATCGTGAATGATGGAATACCCAAATTAGTCGTGTGCTTTTTAGCCATACTCGAGTTGGCGCGTGAGGGATTAATCAGCCTGACCCAACAAGGCGCTTACAGTCCGATTTATGTGCAACTCAATTAATCTGCTTATTGTTTAAACCGCGTATGGAAAATAATCAAATTGCTCAAATGAAAGCTGTGTTGGAGGCGGCTTTACTGACCAGCGCCATGCCCTTATCCTTAGATGACATGAGTCGTCTATTCCCCGAGCGCATCGAGCGTGCGACTTTGCGCATGTTGTTGGACGAGTTAACCCAAGATTGGCAGCAACGCCAACCGGTAAGTATGCGTTTGGTGCAAGTGGCGAGTGGTTGGCGCTTTCAAGCCTCCGAAGAGCTGGTCCCTTTTTTGGCAAGACTGAGTCCAGATCGGCCACAGCGTTATTCGCGTGCATTGTTAGAAACCTTGGCGATTATTGCCTATCGTCAACCTGTCACGCGTGGGGATATCGAGGAGTTGCGCGGGGTAGCCGTCAACCCGAATACCATACGCCAATTAATCGAACGGGATTGGATTGATGTGGTGGGGCAACGTGAGGTGCCAGGTCGCCCATCTTTATACGCTACAACCAAAACTTTCTTAGATGACCTCAATTTAAAATCCCTCGCGGATTTGCCGCCGTTTGAAAGTTTTGTGCAACAGCCAGAGTTTGCCTTAGGCGTCGCACAACCTGAGTCCCAATCCACATTGCCTATGGACATACAAGAATAAGCCTTTTTCTTGCGTGAGCCCAGAAGACTGTGAGTACGCTTTTTACATGCTATGCATAACTAAAGCCATTCAAAGCTTGCTTTCGCGGTAAAATAGCATCTGTTTAATCGCCCCTATGTGAAACTCAGATGGCAAGACCATTCAAACGCCAAGTATCAACTTCTCGTCGACCCCCCAACGCCCCACTTAGTGATGAGGCGCTTGCAGCACTGCCTACCCAACGTTTACATAAATTGCTGGCATTGGCTGGTCTAGGCTCGCGTCGCGATATGGAAGAATTGGTCGCTAGTGGGCGTATTACGATTAATGGCAAAGTGGCTGCGGTGGGAGCAGCGGTCAATGAACGCGACATCGTGCGTTTGGATAGCCGTATTTTGCATTTGCCATTCGAGCCTGAATTACCCAAAGTGCTTATTTATCACAAGCCTGAAGGCGAAATTGTCAGTCAAGATGACCCTGAGCAACGTGCCAGCGTATTTGATAAATTGCCGCGGGTGAGAGGAGCGAAATGGATAGCCATCGGACGCTTGGATATGAATACCTCGGGTCTATTGATGTTTACCACTTCAGGGGAATTGGCCAATCGCTTTATGCACCCTCGCTACGAGGTTGAGCGTGAGTACGCAGTGCGTATCTACGGTGAGCTGACAGAAACGCAACTATCCCAACTGAAAATGGGCATAGAGCTTGATGATGGTCCTGCCAATTTTGATGTGATTACCGCGCAAGGTGGTGAGGGTGCCAATCACTGGTATCAGGTTATATTGCGCGAGGGGCGTAATCGAGAAGTGCGACGATTGTTTGAAGCCATGCAAACACCAGTGAGTCGTTTGATTCGCGTTCGTTTTGGTCCAGTCGCCTTACCACCTAGATTAAAACGCGCCATGATGATGGAAATGCCACCTAAACAGGTACAGGAAATTCTTGAATGGGCAGGTCTGAGTGTGCCAAGAGCACCGCTCAAGCAAATGAGTAAGCGGGAAAAAGAGCGCTTGGGCCAAGCCTATACCCCTAAGCTACGCAAACCAGCGCGCGAGAGATTGGCGCTTCGTGATGCGGATGAACGCCGCCAACAAGCGTTTGAACTGCGTAATGCACCTGAATCAGAGGGTAGAGCGCCTAGGCGTGGTGCTGGCCGAGTTAACCCAGCTAGTGCAGCCAAGGGCAATGAATATACTGCCAAACCTTCTAGGGCTTATGCAGGCAAACGCCCACAAGAATCAAAACGCAACTCAGATAACAAGCGATCAGCAGATAGTAGACCTGCCTCACGTGAGCGCAATCCGAGCAAAACACCAGCGACCAAGCGTCCAGCAGTAAAACGCAGAAGAGCGTTTTAATTCAAGTTTTGTTTGCATAACTTTTGATGGCGGGTCTATTGAGGCAAATCGGCTTTGTGCAACAGAAACACAAACTGATCGCCAGCCTCGACTTCCAACCAAGTGAATGGGGTATTCGGATAGGCTGCAATTAATGCGTCACGATTATGACCAATTTCTACGACTAGCAAGCCATCATCCGTCAAATAATTCGCAGCTTCATGCAACAAGGTGTGCGTATGGTCTAAACCGTCATGGCCGCTACCTAAAGCAATTTGCGGTTCATTGCGATATTCCTCAGGCAGTTTAGCCATGGCTTGCGCATCCACATAGGGCGGATTGCTGATAATCAGGTCGTAGCGCTTGCCTTGCAGGGCGGCAAACATGTCAGATTGAATGGCATGCACTTGATGTTCTAGTTGATATTGTTGGATATTAATATTGGCCACAGCAATCGCATCAGGTGAAATGTCTACCACGTCAATTTGCGCATCAGGAAAAGCGTTGGCTAACAAAATACCCAAACAGCCACTGCCCGTGCAAATATCAACGGCATTTGCAATTAATTCAGGATATTCAATCCAAGGTTGTAACCCGTTGTCCAATAATTCCGCTATAAATGAACGAGGCACAATGACGCGTTCATCCACATAAAACTTGAATCCTCGCAACCATGCCTCACGCAGCAAATAAGCGGTTGGAACACGCTCACTGACGCGTCGTTGAATCAGGTGCTGCAAATGCTTAGCCTCTTGTGGCAATACACGAGCGTCGAGAAAGTGATCTAGTGTATCTAATGGCAAGTGCAAGGCACTCATGACTAGCCATACACTCTCGTCATAAGCATTGCTGGTGCCATGTCCAAAAAATACCCCAGATTGCTCAAAACGACTGACGCTATAGCGTATCCAGTCGCGTATGGTGGTGAGTGATTGGTAGGCTTGGTTCATCTGAATGAAGCTGACTGGGCTTAGGCCAGCAGTAGCTTTTCTAAGGTTATACGATAAGTATCTTTGAGCGGCTCAATATCTGCCACTGCGACGCACTCATTGAGTTTGTGTATGGTGGCATTGAGCGGACCAAACTCAATCACTTGGGGACAGATATCGGCAATAAATCGCCCATCTGAAGTACCACCGGTGGTTGAAAGCTCTGGTGTTACGCCATAACAAGTATGGATGGCTTGGCTAATGGCTTCCACCAAACTACCCTTAGGCGTGATATAAGGGGGTGAGTATTCCCATTCAATTTCATATTCCAAGCCATGTTTATTTAGAATGGCAATCACACGCTCACGCAGGCTTTGCTCGGTACTAGCGGTCGAGAAACGGAAATTGAATAAGATTTGCACTTCACCAGGAACCACATTGGTTGCGCCGGTGCCGCCGTTGATATTGGAGATTTGCCATGAGGTCGGCGGGAAGTATTCATTGCCTTTGTCCCACTCTGTTTCTACCAAATCCTTTATCGCAGGCGCGACCATGTGGATAGGGTTTTTTACCAAATGAGGATACGCAATGTGCCCTTGAACACCTTTGACAGTCAGCTTGGCAGATAAAGATCCACGGCGACCATTTTTAATCATGTCGCCAACCACCTTGTTCGAGGTTGGCTCACCTACTATGCAAAAATCGAATGTCTCACCACGCGCTTTTAATGCTTCAACCACTTTCACCGTACCGTTTACGGCAATACCCTCTTCGTCAGAGGTAATCAGCAAACCAATTGAGCCAGTGTGATTAGGATGGGCGGCGACAAAGTCTTCGATTGCGGTAATAAAAGCCGCACATGAGGTTTTCATATCGGCTGCGCCACGCGCATACAACATACCGTCTTTGATGGTTGGCTGGAATGGTAGGGTATGCCATTTTTCCACTGGCCCTGTCGGGACCACGTCGGTATGACCAGCAAACACTAATAGCGGGCCGCTATCCCCTCTACGCGCATAAAAATTATCTACCTCACCAAAGCGCATGCGTTCGATACGAAAACCAAGTTTCTCAAGGCGGGCAATCATCACTTCCTGACAGCCTTCGTCGTTAGGCGTAATGGACTGTCTGGCGAGTAAATCTATGGCCAATTCAAGGGTTTTACTCATGATTGATCTCCAAAGATTTGTTGATAATTGGTCTCATCAAAACCAAGTGCCAGGATCTGCTGATCACGCACGACAATCGGTCTCTTAATAACACTGGTTTTTTCATGCATCAAGCTAAGAGCAGAGGCAGCATCAATGACTTGGGATTTTTCAGCGTCTGATAGATTACGCCATGTCATGCCGGCACGGTTGACAAGTTTTTCCCATGGTTGTTGTTGCAACCAAGACTGCAATAATTCATTGGATGCGCCATGCTTTTTAAAGTCATGAAATTGATAGGCGAGGCCATGTTGATCAAGCCAAGTCAACGCTTTTTTGACCGTATTGCAATTAGGAATACCGTAAACCGTAATAGCCATGATGAATGGTGCTTAGATACCGCGCAACAGTTCGTTAATGCCTACCTTGCCCAAGGTCTTTTCATCTACCTTTTTCACAATCACAGCACAGTACAAGCTGTAACTGCCATCTTTAGAAGGTAAGTTACCAGAAACCACAACGGAACCAGCAGGAACGCGACCGTAGGTTACGCTGCCAGTTTCGCGGTCATAAATTTTAGTGGATTGTCCGATGTAAACTCCCATAGAGATTACACAGTTGTCTTCAACTACAACGCCTTCAACGACTTCGGATCGAGCGCCGATAAAGCAATTGTCGCCGATAATTGTCGGACCAGCTTGAACAGGTTCAAGTACGCCACCTATGCCCACGCCACCGGACAAGTGAACATTTTTACCAATTTGTGCGCAAGAGCCTACCGTTGCCCAAGTGTCTACCATGGTACCCTCACCGACATATGCGCCAATGTTGACGTAAGAGGGCATCAATACGGCATTTTTAGCAATGTATGAACCACGACGTACCATCGCATTTGGCACCACACGGAAACCACCAGCTTTAAATTTTGCTTCGTCGTAATCAGCGAATTTGGAAGGGACTTTATCGAAATATTGCGTATAACCGCCATCCATCAATACATTGTCTTCAAGACGGAATGACAATAACACCGCCTTTTTAATCCATTGATGGGTTTCCCACTGCTGGCTGTCACCAACGCGTGTTGCGACGCGCAATTTACCTGCATCTAGATCAGCGAGTACGCTGGCAACGGCTTGCTTCAGCTCTGCGTCAGCATTGGCTGGGTTGATTTCTGCGCGACGCTCAAAGGCTTCTTCGATAATGTTTTGTAATTGACTCATGAGTGGATTCCGTAAAACAAGAAAAGCGGCATTTTACCTGTTTTATGCGCGACTGGCTTGCAATCTTGACTTAGACCAAGCTTGTTGCAAGGCTAGGTTATCTATGGCCTGATGTCAGCTAAGGCTAGCTATTGCTTTTAGCTTGTTGATAGAGCGGCATCACGGTAGGAATGAGGCGACGCAAATCATTCATACGATTCTCATCCGAAGGATGTGTGCTCAGGAATTCAGGAGGTTTTTTATCCGACTGTTGTGCCATTTTTTGCCAGAGACTAATGGCTGCATTCGGGTCATATCCGGCGCGGGCGGATAACTCTAAGCCCATACGATCTGCCTCAACCTCTTGTGTGCGTGAGTTGGGAAGAGCAAAAAACAGCTGACTCCCCATGGCTGCAGCCTGAACGCCAGCATTGGCTGCAGCTCGGTTTTTAGAGCTGCTGAGTAAGGCCGCAATGATCGCCACACCGCCACTTTGAGCCGCTGCCAAAGACATACGCTCACGCCCATGTTCGCGCAGCGCGTGGCTCATTTCATGGCCCATGACGGCAGCCAATTCATCATCACTCACCATCAATTTATCAATCAGCCCAGTGAACACCATAATCTTGCCGCCTGGCATGCAATAGGCATTCACTTGCTCGTTGGTTTCTACATTGACTTCCCATTTCCACTGACGTGCATCACTTCTAAATACTGGCGTTTGTTCAATTAAACGATTGGCAATTTTACGCACTCGTTCAACCACGGCGGGGTCATTATTCAGGGTATTTTTCTTTTGCGCGGTTTGTAAGGTTTGCATATAGCTACGCAAGGACATGCTCTCCACTTGACGCTCAGAGAACATCATAAATTGTTTGCGCTCAACCCCCACCGAGCCTTGTTTGGTCGTGGTGGCGCAGGCTACCAAAAAGCAAAGTAGCAATAAGCTGAATAGATTTCTGGACAATAGGCGCGCCATATTCAACCTTTCAAAAAATGTAATCGTTAGAAAGAGACCTGTGAGCCAAGTTCCACCACACGATTAGGAGGAAGTTTAAATTGGTTGGTAATCGTCTCGGCAGAACGGAACAGGCCGATAAATATTTTTTTACGCCAATACGCCATACTGTTGTCATGCTGCGCAATTAATATTTCTTTGCCCACAAAATAAGAAGTATCCATCTCATCTAATGCAAGGCCTTGTTGGGCACACAATTTCAAATCCTCTGGCAAATTAGGTTCATCTTTAAAACCATAGCGAACGGTGACTCGATAAAACTCATACGGCAGACTTTCCACGATGACTCTTTCCTCAGTGGAGGTATGCGGAAAGTCAGTAAATTTGGCCGTCAAGATAATCACTTTTTCATGTAACACTTTGTTGTGTTTAAGATTATGCAACATAGAGTGAGGTACGCCGTCTGGGTTAGGCGTCATGAAGATAGCATTACCCGGTACACGCGTTGGCGGGTGTGCCCCTATGGCTTGAATAAATGAGTTGAGCTCCATCGATTCATTTTTCATATGCTCAAACAGTTTGCTTCGCCCTGATTTCCAAGTCAGCATTAGGGTAAAGATACAAGTGCCCAATACTAACGGGACCCAGCCTCCCTCAGGAATTTTGAGTACATTGGCACTAAAGAAGGCAATATCAATCACTAGGAAAGTGGTGATGAGCGCTATTGTGCGTATCTTGCCCCATCCCCAAATTGAATGAAATACGATTCCGGCTAACAAAGAGGTAATGACCATGTCGCCAGTCACGGCGATACCGTAGGCTGCGGCTAGATTGCCTGAGGATTTAAAAGTTAGTACCAATACCATCACGGCAATCATCAAGCCCCAATTTACTCTAGGCATATAGATTTGTCCCTCTTCACTTTCAGAAGTATGCTCAACATGCATGCGGGGAATAAAACCAAGTTGCAAAGCTTGGCGAGATACTGAAAACGCACCCGTAATCACAGCCTGTGAGGCAATCACTGCTGCAAGAGTCGCCAATACAATCAGGGGAAACAGAAGCCATTGCGGAGCTAGTAAATAAAATGGATTTTTAATCGCCTCAGGGTTCAATAACACCAAGGCCCCTTGGCCAAAGTAATTCAAGATGAGAGCCGGCAAAACAAAACCAAACCAAGCCAAACGCACAGGTAGACGGCCAAAATGCCCCATATCAGCATACAGAGCTTCAGCGCCAGTGACGGCAAGTACCACGGCCCCTAATGCAACAAAAGCTATCCAGGTATTATGTTGCAGGAATGCCAATGCATAGCTGGGATTGAGCGCTTGTAAGATTTCAGGATGTTGCGCCACATTCATTATGCCTAGCGTGCCCAAAGTACCAAACCATAGAAACATAATCGGGCCAAATAGATAGCCTACCACTGCGGTACCTTTGCTCTGTGCCCAGAACAACACAAACAACACCAGCAAGGTAATAGGAATGATTAATGGGTGCAGGGCTGGAGCGGAAAGCTCAAGACCTTCAATGGCGGATAGTACGGAAATGGCAGGGGTAATCATGCCGTCTGAATAGAACATACATGCGCCCAAAATACCCAAGATGATGACCAATTTGCGTAATTCAGGGCGTCTATTGGTGTTTTGGCTGGCAAGTGAGACCAGCGCCATAATGCCACCCTCACCACGGTTGTCGGCGCGCATGATAAACGCCACGTATTTCACCGAAACCACCATAATGAGTGCCCAAACAATCATGGATAAAATTCCAAAAATATTGTCTGGTGTTAAATGAACGGGATGTGCACCGGCAGAAAAAACCTCTTTAATGGTATACAGTGGGCTGGTACCAATGTCGCCAAACACGACGCCTAGGGCGGCTAAGGTAAGGGCAGGTAGCTTGCTTTTCTTGACGACGTTGGAATCGCTCATATCAAAACTGACCAAAATCTGAAAGCGGCTATTATCAAGCAAGTTGCATGACTATCCAAGCCCCAATAGCAAAGCTCAGTCAATTTATTTGAGCGAAGAAACAACAGCGAGCTGAATCGCATGCACTCAGCGCCTAGACATCACTATCTGCATGTTAAAATGACGCCTTTGTCACCCGTGGTAGCCTAAGGTTAGTCGATTTGAATCCATCCAAGCAGTCTCCTGCCCCTTTTTCTGATCACAAGCTATCTTCAGAGCAGTTGGCACAAGCCCTGCAGCAGACGATGCTGGTCGATCGATATAGTTTGCAGCGTGCTTGGCGTGAAATGAGCGGCCAGCAGGATGTGTCAGCAAAAGTCATGCAACAGTGGCTCCAAAAACTACAGAAATCACAGCAACGTTTTCTGCAAAGGCAACAACAACTTCCTCAACCAATCTATCCAGAAGAGTTGCCAGTTTCGGCAAGAAAAGATGAAATCGCGCAAGCTATTCGTCAACATCAAGTGGTGATTGTCTGCGGTGAAACTGGCTCAGGTAAAACCACGCAACTTCCTAAAATTTGCCTAGAGTTGGGATTGGGTGTGGCGGGGATGATAGGGCATACGCAGCCTAGACGAATTGCGGCGCGATCAGTCGCCAGCAGAATTGCCCAAGAGTTGGATTCTCCCTTGGGCGAGGTGGTAGGTTATAAAGTCCGCTTCAACGACAAGCTATCTGAGCACAGCTATGTCAAGTTGATGACAGACGGTATATTGCTTGCGGAAACCCAGCATGACCGTTTTCTCAATGCCTATGACACCATCATCATCGACGAGGCGCATGAGCGCAGTTTGAATATCGATTTCTTGTTAGGCTATCTCAAACAATTATTACCCAAGCGCCCTGACTTAAAAGTCATCGTCACTTCTGCCACCATTGATGCTGAACGATTTTCGCAACATTTCAATCAAGCCCCAGTGATTGAGGTCTCTGGTCGCACCTATCCGGTTGAAATACGTTATCGCCCACTTGGAAAAGCGGGCTTTATTGCGCAAGAAATCGAAGAGGATTTGCTAGAGGATGATGATAGTTTGTACGGCATCAAACGACGTGGCAAAACCGAAGCTCGTTGGTTAGAAGAGGATGATTCAGAAGAGGCGATTGAGGAGGCCATTTTAGACGCCGCCGATGATTTGCTGCGCCAAGGCGATGGTGACATTTTGGTATTTTTGCCGGGTGAGCGCGAAATTCGTGATACCGCAGAGCATCTCAGAAAGTATCAAGGCCGCTCAGCCAAGCTAAGACATATTGAAATACTCCCGTTATTTGCTCGTCTCTCGGTTGAAGATCAGCAAAAGATATTTAGGCCGCATGGGTCGCGGCGGATTGTGCTCGCCACCAATGTGGCTGAGACCTCGCTCACTGTTCCAGGAATACGTTATGTGATTGATACCGGCTTAGCTCGCATCAATCGATATAGTAGTCGGGCTAAAGTCGAGCAATTACAGATAGAGAAAATTAGCCAAGCCGCTGCAAAACAGCGAGCTGGTCGATGCGGCCGAGTATCTGAGGGCATTTGTGTGCGCTTGTATGACGAGCAAGATTTTTTGCAGCGCCCTGCGTTTACCGATCCAGAAATTTTACGAAGTTCACTCGCTGCTGTCGTATTGCGCATGGCAGCTTTGCGCTTGGGGGATGTGGCAGACTTTCCATTTATAGAGCCACCCTCGTCACGACTCATCAATGATGGCTACCAGTTGCTGCAAGAACTCGGAGCAGTCGATGCGCAGCGTCACATCACTGAATTGGGCAAACAGTTATCGCGCTTACCGATCGATCCAAGATTAGGGCGCATGATAGTGGCGGGCGAGCAACAGGGCGTGTTGCACGAAGTATTAGTGATTGTGAGTGCGCTGAGCATTCAAGATCCGCGTGAGCGTCCCATGGATAAACGTGAAGCGGCAGACCAAGCGCATGCAAAATTTGCCCACGAACGCTCAGATTTCCTCTCTCTAATACAGCTTTGGAATTTCTACGACCAAGCATGGCGCAATAAAAAATCTAACCGCGAATTGCAAAACACTTGCCATCAACATTTCTTGTCTTATATCCGACTGCGCGAATGGCGTGAGTTGTATCTTCAGTTATGCGAGATAGTGCAGGAGTTGGAGCTGAAACTAAATCAAGCAGTGACAGATTTAAATCAGCAATACATACAAATCCACCGCGCATTATTGACCGGTATGTTAGGCAATATTGGATTTAAAGATGGTGAGGCGGAAAGTTATTTAGGTGCACGTGGGATACGTTTTCATATTGCTCCAGGGTCTGCTTTGCGAAAGGCAAGACCCAAATGGGTGATGGCGGCAGAATTAATAGAAACTAGCAAATTATATGGTCGCTATGTAGCGGCTATTGATCCTGACTGGATTGAGCCCTTAGCCCGTCATTTAACTCAAAGTCACTATAGTGACCCTCGCTGGGATAGAAAAGCTGCGCAAGTGCAAGCGTGGGAACGTGTCAGTTTGTACGGTCTGACCATCATCCCCAAGCGACGCGTTCATTACGGACCGATTAATGCCGAAGAGTCGCGAGAGATATTTATTCGTGAGGCGTTAGCCAACCGTGAATATGACACGCAGGCGGCCTTTTTCCGTCATAACCAACAATTGATTGCCGAAATTGAGGCATTGGAGCATAAAGCCAGAAGACAAGATGTGTTGGTCGATGAGCACGCGTTATTTGCCTTTTATGACGGGATTATCCCGAGTGCCATCTATAACGGCGCAAGTTTTGAAAAATGGCGTAAAGATATCGAGCAGCAACAGCCACGCTTGTTGTATCTCAGTAAAGAGTATTTGATGCGACATGGCGCTTCTGCCGTTACCGAAGTGCAGTTCCCGGAGCAAATCATTCTATCCACGGTGACCATTCCGTTGAAATATCGTTTTGAGCCAGGACATGCCTTGGATGGGGTCACAGCGACGATTCCTTTGGCCTTGCTGAATCAAATTGACTATCAAGCGACTGAGTGGTTAGTGCCGGGTATGATAAGAGAGAAGTTGGCGGCTTTAATCAAATCACTGCCCAAAACCATACGCAGAGTGTGCGTGCCGGTTCCTGAATTTGTGACGAAATTTCTCAGTCAGGCAGATATGCAGCAAGCCTTAATCCCTAGTTTAGTGGAGTTTATTGCCAAGCAAACGGGATTGAAATTAGGCTTGGATGATTTTGATTTAACAAGTTTGCCCGCGCATTTGCGCATGAATTTCAGCGTGACTGATGTTCAAGGAAAAGAGTTGGGCATGGGACGTGATTGGAAACAACTGCAGTCCAATCTGAGTAATGCTGCGCAATTAACCTTCCGCCAACAAACCCCAGAGATTGAAAAAACTGGTCTAAAACAATGGGACTTTGGTGATATTCCTGAAACGATTACCTTTCAACGCGATGGTTTGAATTTGCAGGGTTATCCCGCGTTAGAGGATCAACAAGATGCAGTGGCAATTAAGCTATTTGATCAAATTCAGACTGCCCAACAGGCCCATCGTTTAGGCGTTTGCCGCCTGATGCGCTTTGAACTGAAAGAGCAAATGAAGCAATTGGAGCGTGGCTTGCCACAATTTAATCAATACGCCTTGCAGTTGCGTCAACTAATCTCACCCGATGATTTACGCGAGCAAATGTTGAGTGCCATATCTGACCGAGCTTTTATTGGTGAGGATGAAGTGCCTCGCACCAATGCCGCGTTTATGCAATTGAAACAACGCGCGCGGGCTAGATTGCCGGCCGTGGTCGACGCCAGCATAAGATTGATGATCCAGATTGGCCAAGAGTATCCCTTGTTAATGCAAAAGCTCAATGCTCTGAGCAACCATCAATCTAGATTGAAACGTGATTTAGAACAGCAGTTAGGCCAATTGCTTACGGCGCGTTTCTTAACGCAAACACCTTGGGAGAGGTTGCAGCATTTACCACGTTATCTTCAAGCGATGCGGATGAGGATTGAAAAGTATGCCAATAGCCCAGACCGTGATCAACGTCATGCGGAGGCGATTCAAGCCATATGGCAACGCTGGCAGCAGAAAATACAGCAACTACAGCAAGCGCAACGCGAGATTCCACAAGGCTTATTGGACTATCGCTGGTTGATAGAGGAATTGCGTGTCTCATTGTTTGCTCAGGAATTAAAAACACCGTTTCCTGTGTCAGTCAAACGCTTGGACAAAATCTGGGATGAGTTAAAAATTTAATAGTAAAACAGTATTTCTGTTTTAAATCATCATCATTTGTTTTCTAATTTCTTGCTCGTCTAAATCTATCCCGATCATCACCAGTTGATTGCATTGCCCAGCGGGGGCCTGATCTATGGGGGTGGCTGGATAGAGTGTATGGTGAACTGCGTGCAGGGCAATCGGGCCAGTTAAATCTTCGGCTTGTATGATGCCTTTTAAGCGTAATAAATTCTCTCCATGTTGCTGACATAGCCAATGCAACTTTTGCTCTAGGCGGGTGTAATTGACAGGTTCTGGTAGCTGTATGATGAAGCTTCTGACTTGCTCGCCATGGGCGGTAGAAAAGCGTCTAGTGGTTTTTCCCGGTTGCTGAGGTCGGTTGTTTGTTCGATCTAGCGCAAATAATTCGCTGGCATTCAGTTGTCCATGGATTAAATCCCGTTGTATTGCATGAGGATTAATTTCTTCCAGGAGTTGCTTAACTTGTTGCTTGGCAGCCTCGTCTATCAAATCTAATTTACTTAACAACAAGACATCTGCACTAGCAATTTGCTTCCATGCTTCGCGGTGCTGTTGCACTTGTTGTTGCACATATTGACTATCCACCACGACGACCATTTGTGCCAATTGATAGACGGAATTAATCACGGGCTCATTTAACAAATGCGCCATAATCGGAACTGGGTCAGCCATCCCTGTGGTCTCGATGACTAAACGCTCAAAAGCAGGAATTCCCCCCAATGCGCGTTTAAAAAATAAATCGCGCATCGTATCTGCTAACTCATTATTTAAAGAGCAGCATAAACAGCCCGATGCCAGCAAGCGCATATTCTCAGCAATGTGCGGACTCTCTACCTGTTGCACCAATGATTTGGCCAAAATGTCATCTAATCCTACATGGCCAAGCTCGTTGATAATGAGTGCACAATGAGCCATGTCTGCTTGACGGAGAAGATGGTTGAGTAGGGTGGTTTTGCCCGCGCCGAGAAAGCCGGTGATAATGGTGACAGGGATTAACATATTCAATTACTAGACAATCAATCATGATAAGCATCTAGCATCATAGCCTAGCACGCAATTCCCAACAAATTCATACCGGATTTATCGTTTTTTCTTACAGATTTAAATCAAAATTTCAGGATTAATTCCTATTGAATATTGCCAATTCACACTTAAAATTATGTAGCTTTTATACAACAATAATTAACAGACACAAAAGCTTATCTACAAAATTTTAATAAGGAGCAACATCATGGCGATATACAAAAAAACTCTGAAAAATACCAATAAAAATACTTCTGAAACAATATTGTTTGATGGTTCATCCAATACAGGTGCGGACTCTGCAATCATTACTACGGGAGGTGGTTTAGGTAAAATTACCGTCGCGGATGGAAGTAATATTTATAATTTGAATAGCACCAAAGACGCACAATCTTTTACTGGCGGCAAAGGCGCAGATAGTTTTGTTATAAAAGTCAATAAGTTGGCAGGCGTCACCATAGATGGCGGCACCTCTACGCAATTAGCCTATAACGGTACAACAGGCGCATTTACATCCGTAGCAGACGATGCAGCAAAAAACGTATTTGCCTACACCGGCTCCTTGGCCTCTCAAGCCAATATCTTCTCTGATACCAAACTTCAGGTTGCAGGACGTCCCGGTGCGACGACCAACTTCAATCAAAGTACTTCGATTCTTGATGAGAGTTCCTTGAAAGATGGGATTACATTTACTAAGTCCGGCAACTTTAGCACTGGTTTGAAATTTACCAATATCGAAAAAATCAATGTGTCTTCCGGGGTTCAAATCACGCTCACAGCTACACAATTGAAAGAGAATTTCGCTAGTTTGGATAAAGGCGCCATCAATCCAGGCCTACACTTTTACGGGGTGCCCGGCGGTAAAGAAGAGGTTGTTCATGCGCTGATGTGGAGTGATGCAGTGGCGGCAGGTGATAATGATGGTGATGATGAGCCTGTAGGATTAGTCGATCCTGCTGTTGGTCGATCTTATTATTCCGCTGATTTGCAGTTAGACGATTTCACCATCGCAAATGTATTACACAATCTGACTTTGGTCTATCAAGGGCGAAGTGGAACAGGCTTGTTACCTAATAGTTATGTGCGCGTGGATGGATGTAACGATACTGAGCGTGGGTTTGGTGCTGAGGGGGCGGATTATGCGACCATGCGCTTAGGAAATGACGTTTATTATGGCTATGGTGGTAATGATTATTTAGTAGGGCATGGTGGAAATGATCAACTTTATGGTGGTAGTGGTAACGATATGTTTGTGGTCGGTAGCTTTGGTTCAGGTATACCGGGAACTTCAAGTAAAGGTGACGACGGTCAAAAAGAATGGATAGCCACTGGCGGTACAAAACAAACTGACCATGACTTTATCGATGGGGGCACTGGAACCGACACCTTGCGTGTGACTACTGGGATAGGGGTGCGGTAGACAGTAGCACAGGAAAATTGGAGTTGCTGGATAGCAACATCGTCAATATCGAGCGAGTTGAGGTTGGGGGGTTTGTGTCTAGAGATCCCGATGAGAGCCAATATCAATATATGACAGATGAACATTGGTACCTCAATAAATCTGGCACCGTTGCTGATACCACAGCAGCCTTGGGTGGCAAGTATATTGACGCCAATAGCAATGGTAGCTTTGATGCCGGTGAGACATTGAATAGTATTAATTTTGTGGTGGTTGATGCCAGTAGGGTGACTAAAAAAGGGCTGACATTCGAGGGAAATGCCAATAAAAAGACTTTTTTAGGTACCTCCATGGCGGATATTTTTATTGGAAATGGAGGTCAGGATTTATTCACAGGTAACGCTGGGGCGGATCAGTTTGTCTTCCAAACAGTGAGAACCTATGCGCGTGATGATTCTACAGCCAACGGTGTAATCGGCTATACCTATGCCGATACCGCTTTGACCAGCACCGATGCCGACACTATCACTGACTTTGTTTCTGGGACTGACAAATTTGTATTTAGAGTTGAAGCTTTGAAGACTCTCGAGGATACCTTCTCGACACTACCGGAACTATTTGCGCTCAAGGTTTCAGAGCTATCGGACACCAATGTTTATATTGCTGATATTGCTGCTGGAGCTATAAATACATCGGGTACAGCAACGAGCTTTATCAAAGCTGACACTACTGGCGATAACATCAAAGTCTATTATGACTCTGATGGTAGTGGTCCCAATCTCAGTGTATTAATCGCTACGCTGACTAACGTGAGCAGTGTGGTGCCAACAGACTTTAAAGTGGATTCCGTATTTAATTTCTAAGCTTTTGTTGCCTGCTCCACCCTTACCCCTCCAAGCGAGGGGTTTTTTTTGCCTATACTTGGGCTTTGGATTTGATATGCATCAAGAGAATGTCTATGGGGTGTTTTTCCTCATCGTATCAGTCTGCGTTTAAGAAGATGGCATGATAAAATTTCAACTTTCGCAGATCTGACTAGGAGTTTTCATGACCATCGGTACCCCTTTGAGCGCAAGCGCCACAAGAGTAATGTTGTTAGGAAGTGGTGAGCTGGGTAAAGAGGTCATTATTGCTCTGCAGCGTTTGGGGGTTGAGGTGATTGCGGTGGATAGATATGCCAATGCGCCTGGTCATCAAGTAGCGCATCGTGCCCATGTGATTGATATGACCAATCACGAAGCCTTAATGCAATTAGTCAAGCAAGAGCAACCCCATTTAATCGTGCCAGAAATCGAAGCATTAAATACCCAAACGCTCGCCGAGATTGAGCAGCAGGGATTGGCCACAGTGATTCCTACTGTTCGCGCCGTGCAGTTGACCATGAATCGCGAGGGTATCCGTCGACTCGCGGCAGAAACGCTAGGCTTGCCTACTTCGCCTTATGCTTTTGCACATTCTCAACAAGATTTACAGCAAGCGATTGATGCTGGTATCGGCTATCCATGTTTTATCAAGCCCACCATGTCTTCCTCTGGTAAAGGTCAATCAAGAATCACTGGCCCAGAACAAGTCGCACAAGCATGGGATTATGCTGCCAGTGCAGGGCGCGTGAATCAGGGGGTGGTGATTGTCGAAGGGCAGATTGATTTTGATTATGAAATCACTTTGCTGACTGTGC
Source organism: Methylophilaceae bacterium (assembly GCA_009926205.1). Classification (GTDB taxonomy): domain Bacteria; phylum Pseudomonadota; class Gammaproteobacteria; order Burkholderiales; family Methylophilaceae; genus RFPI01. Next base: position 39,253 of record RFPI01000003.1, on the reverse strand, counting down.
GTGCAAAAGATGCTCAAGGGCAAGTACAAACCTATTTCTGTGAACCTATCGGTCATTTGCAACAACGCGGCGATTATGTGGAAAGCTGGCAACCACAGGCGATGCATCCTAAGGCTTTACAGCGTGCACAAGAAATTGCTCATAAGGTGACAGAAAATCTAGGCGGTTTAGGATTGTTCGGAGTCGAATTATTCATCAAAGATGAATATGTTTGGTTCTCTGAGGTAAGCCCAAGACCGCATGATACTGGTATGGTCACCATGGCCACGCAACGCCTGAATGAGTTTGAATTACATGCCCGCGCCATATTAGGTTTGCCGGTAGATACATCCCTAAGACAGGCTGGTGCGAGTGCGGTGATTTATGGTGGTGTTGATGCACAAGGCATTGCCTTTGATGGTTTGGAACAGGCGCTGAGTGTGGCTGATAGCGATATTCGTTTGTTTGGCAAGCCAGAATCCTTTGAACGCCGCCGTATGGGGGTGGCATTGGCGACCGCAGGTGATGTTGAGCAAGCACGTAGCAAAGCGCGTCAGGCTGCAGCTGCAGTGAAACCTAAGAAAATTTGAGGTTAGCAGATGGCGATTGAAATCCAAGAGGCAAATACGCCTTCGCTTTATGAGGCATTGGGGGGCGAAGATACCCTGCTGAAATTAGTCACCCGATTTTATGAGGTCATGGATACTGACCCTAGGGCAGCCGGGATTAGAGCGATGCATCAGCCAGATTTAAGCGAAGCCAGAGAAAAATTATTTCTTTTTTTAGTGGGCTGGTCTGGTGGTCCACAGCATTACATCGAGCGTTATGGTCATCCTATGTTGCGTCGTCGGCATCTGCCTTTTGCGATAGGGGAATCAGAACGTGATCAGTGGATGTTTTGTATGGTCCGTGCGATGCATGATATCGGCATGGAGGAGCCGTTGGTGGTCAGGTTAGCCCAAGCCCTTTGGTCTGTCGCTGATTTTATGCGCAATCAAGCGGAGCCCAAGGCAAGCTCATAGAACCGATAAAGATTGATTAGGCTTTACGTTGCAAACCACCCAACAATGCCGCCACTGGCTTGTTGGTTTTTTTTATGCCTGCTCCCATCCCTAAACTAGGTTGCACAGGGACAGTCGTGCCACTTGGTTGGTAAGGTTGGGTAAAGAACGGATCTAAGTTTTGCTTACTTGTAGCAGAAGGAGTTCTTGCAGCAGAGGGAGCGTCGCGGCGCTGTTTGCTGGTATTGCTACGGGTTGGGCTAGGTGTATTTTGCAAGCGTGTTTTTGGCAACTCACGCTTGATGAGTGCCTCAATTTCTTGCAGGTATTTTTCTTCTTCCTGCGATACCAAAGATATCGCAATTCCACTCGCACCAGCGCGACCGGTTCGACCAATTCTGTGTACATAGTCTTCTGGCACATTGGGAATTTCATAGTTGAAAACCAAAGGTAACTGATCAATATCCAAGCCACGAGCAGCCACATCGGTAGCGACGAGTACTTTAACTTCGCCACGTTTAAATTTATCCAAGGCCAAGATACGCTCTTGTTGGCTTTTGTCGCCATGAATGGCGTCGGCAGCTAGGCCTTCGCGTTCTAAATAGCGGGCTAGCCGGCTGGCAGTAATTTTGGTTTTGGTAAATACAATCGCTTGTTGATCAGCGTACTGCGCAAGCAGGTTGACCAATTGCACTTGTTTATCAGCAGCGTCAACTAAATAGATTTGCTGACTTACATTATCGTTGGTGGCATTGCTGCGCGCCACTTCAATGAGTTTTGGTTGATGCAGAAACGCTTCCGACAGTTTTTTAATTTCACCTGAGAAGGTTGCGGAGAACATCAGGTTTTGACGTTGTTTTGGCAATAAACTCAAAATTCTTTTTAGATCTGGCATAAAGCCCATGTCCAACATACGGTCAGCTTCATCTAATACCAAAATCTGTACTTGGTTGAGCTGCAGGGTACGTTGTTCCACATGGTCTAACAGCCGACCAGGGGTCGCTACAAGAATCTCTACGCCACGCATCAAGTGTGGTGTTTGTGTTTTGATATCTACACCACCATACACCACAGTTGAACGTAAGCCGGTATATTCAGCGTATTGTTTAATGCTTTCTTCTACCTGTATTGCTAATTCACGCGTTGGCACTAACACCAAAGCACGAATGGGATGTCGTGCAGGCGAGGCGCTAGTGCTAGCGTGCGGTAGCAATAATTGTAAAAGTGGCAGAGAAAACGCAGCAGTTTTGCCAGTACCTGTTTGAGCACCGGCCATTAAGTCATGCCCAGCTAATACTTCCGGTATAGCTTGTGTTTGAATGGGTGTCGGTTGTTGGTAACCAAGCTTATCCAGCGCCTGCATAAGCGGCGCGGCTAAGTCTAAACTGGCAAAATCTGCTTGTTGCGTCATATCTTTTAATCAATACCTTTTAAACAAATGAGCGGCGTGCTTGACGCGATTTATCACGATTAGCAAAGCGGCTGTCACCTTTAGGAGCACTTCTTGGTCTATTGGTACCAAATTTATCGCCCGCTGATTTGCTCACCCCTAATTTAGCACCTTGTGGTTTAGCACTATGGTGTGCTCGATCGCTTGGGTGGCGTTCTTGTTTGCGTGGATCTGCGGCACGATGTTCACCGTAACGCGTATCACTGCCGCGCTGTTTATTTGCGCGCGGGTTTCTGTCAGCGCCGGCGGGAGATTGACTCCATTCATGCGAGCTCAGACTGTGATAGCCCTGAACTGGTTCTGCAAAACGTTGTTTGTCTTGGCTTGGTGCAGAGTGGCTTGGTGCGCCGCGGTGCGCTGGCTTACCAGCATAGCCAGGTTTGCCACCTTTGCCATTGCGGGACTCGTTACGACCACGACTTTCGTTGCGTCCACGACCCTCATTGCGGCCTTGTGGAGCGGCACGTTTGGGTTCTAAACCGGCAATCACACTAAATTCTAAACGTTGGCCAGTGTATTGCTCAATCTTACGAATTTGATGACGCTCTGCCCCTGAGGCAAACGATACCGCCACTCCTGTATTGCCAGCACGACCAGTACGGCCAATACGGTGGACGTAATCTTCGGCGAACTTAGGTAAGTCATAATTAATAACGTGTGTAATACCATGTACATCAATCCCACGGGCTGCAACATCGGTGGCCACCAAAACTTTGACATCACCGTGACGCAGTTTGGTGAGGGTGCGATTACGCGCGCCTTGAGTCATGTCACCATGAAGTGCTGCAGTTTTGTGACCAGCTGCGTATAAGTCTTCTGCTAATAAATCGGCGTGACGTTTTGTTGAAGTAAACACAATCGCTTGATTGACTTCTGGAGAAATCAGCAAATGCTCTAGTAAACGATTTTTATGATGCATGTCGTCCACTAAGTGCAGGCGTTGCTCAATGTTTTCGTGTTTTTGCGTTTGCGGTGTGACTTCTATGGTTTGTGGTTGATGCAGAATTTCACTGGCAATACGCTTGATATTGCTGTCTAGCGTGGCGCTAAACAATAAAGTTTGGCGTTCACTCGGTAGGGCAGCACAAATGCGCTCTACATCAGGCATAAAGCCCATATCCAACATGCGATCTGCTTCATCCAAAATCAACATTTGCAGACGGGACATATCGATACGTCCGCGCTCCATGTGATCAAGTAAACGACCAGGGGTCGCCACCAAAATATCGAGTGGTTGCGACAATAATTTGTTTTGCAGTGGGTAGGGCATGCCACCCACGATGCTCACGGTGCGCGCTTTAATGAATTTGCCGTATTTTCTTGCGGCTTCATTCACTTGAGCTGCCAACTCACGCGTTGGGGTCAATACCAAAATACGTGGTCCACGACTCTTGAGTGGATGTGGAGTAGCTAATAAATTCAATGCTGGCAGGGTAAATGCTGCGGTTTTACCTGTGCCTGTTTGAGCAGAAGCAAGTAAATCCTTGCCAGCCAATATCATCGGGATGGCTTGCGCCTGTACCGGTGTTGCTTGCAGGTAACCTGCGGCGGCAACTGCGCGCAAAATAGATGGGTGAAGTTCTAATTGGTCAAAGCTGACCGTTGAGGTGGATGTCATTCATAATCCTTAATCAAACTAAATAAAGGCGCAAGCAGGCATGAGCCGCGGGGCTAAAGTGCAGCAAATCGCTGGACTCAAGTCCTCGGTAATCAGCGCAACAATCGAATTCGGTAAGAAAAAGATATACCGGCGCACGGAGTTCATCACAGCCGCTAACCAGTAAATATGAAAGCCACCTTAATACACGGGCTTTGGAGGGCTAGGGCAAATAACGTCGGTTTGGGGCAAATACTTCGCTGCCAACAAACATGAGCGCGCAGTATAGCGGTATGTACTGATATGTCAAAGTAAATAATGTTAATCAGATGTAATTTATCGCAATGCTTCAATAGGCTAGCAAGCGAGTTGTGATAAAATCGCGCCCTTTTGCACGGCTTGAAAGCCAATTAAAGCTGAATGGCGTGCCCAACTAATCTGATATTAATTGTTGAATTGAGCCTCTCTCATGTCTAGAAATCAAAGAAACATTGCCATTATTGCCCACGTTGACCATGGTAAAACCACCATGGTGGACAAACTGTTGCAGCAATCTGGCACTTTTGCCGCGCACCAAGCCGTCTCTGAACGGGTGATGGATTCCAATGACTTGGAAAAAGAGCGCGGCATTACCATTTTGGCTAAAAACACAGCCGTGAACTATGAAGGCACGCACATTAATATTGTGGATACGCCGGGACACGCTGACTTTGGCGGTGAGGTAGAGCGCGTATTGGGAATGGTGGACGGCGTTCTTCTGCTAGTTGATGCGGTTGAAGGCCCAATGCCACAGACCCGATTCGTGACCAAAAAAGCTTTGGCGCAAGGTTTAAAACCGATTGTGGTCATTAATAAGGTTGATAGACCAGGCGCACGTACAGATTGGGTGATCAATCAAACGTTTGATTTGTTCGCTAATTTGGGCGCCACGGATGAACAATTAGATTTTCCTGTGGTATACGCATCAGCTTTAAATGGATTTGCTACCTTAGACATCAAGCAAAGCTCAACCGATATGCGTGCTTTGTTCGAAACCATCCTTAAACACGTGGAACCACCCAAGGGTGATAGCAATGCGCCGCTGCAATTACAAATTTCCGCTTTAGATTACTCTAGCTATACCGGTCGTTTGGGGGTAGGACGGATTCAGAATGGCCGTGTAAAACCCGGTCAAGTGGTGGTGGTAATGAATGGTGACCAACAAGTTGCTCAAGGCCGAATTAATCAAGTATTAGGCTTTAAGGGTCTAGAACGCGTTCCCGTTGAAGAAGCCGAAGCTGGGGATATCGTGATTATCTCTGGTTTGGAAGAGATTGGTATTGGTGTCACCATCGCTGACAAAGACCAACCTGTGGGCTTGCCTTTGATGGCCGTTGATGAGCCAACCTTGACGATGGACTTTATGGTGAACTCATCTCCACTTGCCGGAACCGAAGGCAAGTTTGTGACTAGCCGTCAAATTCGTGACCGTTTGCAGAAAGAATTGCTGGTGAATGTGGCGTTGCGTGTTGAAGATACCGCTGATGCCGATGTATTCCGTGTTTCCGGACGTGGTGAGTTGCATTTGACCATCTTGTTAGAAAACATGCGCCGCGAAGGTTTTGAGATTGCAGTAGGTAAACCGCGTGTGGTGTACAGAGAAATTAATGGTGAGCGTTGTGAGCCATATGAAATATTGACCGTGGATGTCGAAGATGACACACAAGGCGCAGTGATGGAAGAGTTGGGTCGCCGCCGTGGTGAGTTGCAGAATATGGAATCTGACGGTAACGGTCGTACTCGCTTGGAATACAAGATTCCTGCACGTGGCTTGATTGGTTTCCAAAGTGAATTCCTGACCATGACACGTGGTACGGGGTTGATGGCGCATATTTTTGATGAGTATGCGTCGGTTAAACCTGACATGCCCGGTCGCCGCAATGGCGTATTGATTTCTGCTGAGCACGGAGAAGCCGTGGCTTATGCGTTATGGAAACTACAAGATCGCGGCCGTATGTTTGTATCGCCTGGTGAGAAACTGTACGAGGGAATGGTCATTGGTATCCACAGTCGCGATAACGACCTGATTGTCAATCCTATTAAAGGTAAGCAATTAACCAACGTACGTGCATCAGGTACGGACGAGGCAGTGCGTTTAGTGCCACCAGTGCAATTGACCTTGGAATCTGCAGTTGAGTTTATTGATGATGATGAGTTGGTAGAAATTACTCCTAAGACTATCCGTATTCGTAAACGTCATTTGCTAGAACACGAACGCAAACGCGCAGCAAAAGAAGAATAAGCCAGCTTTTCTCGCTACAATAAGCATCTAAAGTCTCACATAGATCTTGGAGTGGCGATGAAAACATCTTTTTTAGTCATACTGCTGTTAAGTTTGCTGACACTGTTACCCACTACTCAGGCGGCCCAAGCGCTGCCTGCCGTGGATGAAAATAATGCTATTTATGAAGTCGCCGTTGAACCTGGAGTCAGTTATGACGATGTCGTGACTAGCTTAAAGGTGATTTCTGAAGGTTTGAATTTCGTTAATCCTGCCAATTTCCCTATCGGGGAGCATATGCTGCAGCGCGGCATGACACCCCAAGGCGTGTTAGAAACCCGAAGTTTTTGCAATTTGGGGCTGGGCACAGAAATATTCTTGGATCATCCTGAATTTGTCGTTTTTGCACCTTGTCGAATTGGTCTTTACACTCGAAATGGTCAGTTATATTTAGCCATCGATAGACCCACTCACGACTTAAAACATATCAAAAATCCCACACAACGTGCTCAGAAAGCCGCACAAGCGCTAGAAAAAGTGCTGATACAGATTATTGATCAGGCACGCAAAGGGGAGATTTAACATCGCTTATTGTCGTCTGCGCGAGGCAGGTCACGCCGAGCAAACCATCAATAAATCCCGTTTTATCGCTGTTGCTGCCTACTGTGCGGATGAGCGCAGTGTCGCGCAACTTCTTCGCGCGATGGCCACCGAGCACCAAAGCGCTAGTCATTTGGCCTATGCGTTTAGGCTGAAAACATCTCAAGGGATAGTGCAAAGATTTAGTGATGCTGGTGAGCCCTCGGGTACAGCAGGGAAGCCAATTCTTCAGCTATTAGAAGGGCGTGATTTAATTAATATTGCAGTCGGGGTGATCCGTTACTACGGCGGTATTAATCTTGGTACAGGCGGATTGGCTCGCGCCTATGGGGGCACAGCCAAGTTGGCTATAGATGCTGGGGAAATCATTCCTTTTGTTGAAATGCAACGCATCCATATAAAGTTATCTTTTAAGCAATTGGATTACTTTATCCGCGAGTTGCAAAAGCTTGGTGGACGTGTGCTGGATAAGCAGTTTTCTGACCGAGTAGAGATTATCGCTGAATTACCTGAAGCGGAGGCGCAAGGGCTGATAGAGCGGTTCAGTGATTCTTATTAGAACCGCAAACTATCAATCCATTCATGACTCCCCGTTATGCTAGATAAAATGTTCTCGCATCAGGGGGTTGGGTAAATCAACTTGTCAGTCTCAAATCCCATTTCTTTAGCGCGTGCAATCAATTGTTGTTTGATAATGTAGGGCATTTGAGGACTTCTAGAGAGAATCCAAAGATAATCTTTTCCGCCAGTCACCATCGCCCACTCATAGTTATTTTTATCTAAGGCAATGATGTTGTATGCGCCGTAGAAGGGCCAAAAGAAACTCACCTTCAAGCGTCCAATATCCGGCGTTTTAGTAAAAAAAGCTTTGCCGTGCGCTTCTTCCCATTTTTTGGTTTTGATATTGTAGCCACGATTAATGACTTTCATTCCGCCGTCATCTCTGAGGCTGTAATCTGCAGAGACTTTGTCTAAGTCGCGTTCAAAACTGTGGTCAAGTCTGGCAACTTCGTACCAAGTCCCCAAATATCGATTGATATCAAAGCCGGTGACGGATGGGTAATTGTCAGCGTCATCAGCAAAGCAAACACTGATGGTTATCAGGCATAACAGCAACATTTTTCTAAAGCTAAAACTCTTCATGTATATCCCTTTGATGCAAAAACGATGGAATTAACTATTTTTGGGGGACTGCATCAACAGTTCAACCTCGGCTTCTGTTAGCCAACGCCAAGCCCCTTGGGCTAGGTCTGTAGGTAAGGTCAGTGGGCCAATTTTCACTCTGTGCAGCGCCTCAACGCGATTGCTTACGGCAGCTACCATACGTTTAACCTGATGGTATTTGCCTTGCGCTAAGGTCATTTGGATTGTGAGATCGTCAATTTGTTCAACGGATAAAGCCTGTAAAGGCTCAAGCTCATCATTCAGCATCACGCCCGTCAATAATGTTTGAACTTGATCTGGATCCACAGGGTGTTTGCAGGTGACTTGATAGACTTTAGGTACTTTCCATTTAGGCGAGCTCATACGATGGATAAATTGACCGTCATCAGAAAGTAAGATGAGGCCAGTTGTGTCTTCATCTAGCCGTCCTATGCATTGAACCCCTCGCTCACGAATTGGCTCAGGCAATAAACTATAAATCGATGCGTGATGGATGGGTTTTTGTGAACATTCATAATGCGGCGGTTTGTTAATCATCAGATAGGCTTGTTCACGGTAATGCCATACCTCGTCTTCCACTTCAAATTGGAAACCTGACAGCTCGAACTCTACAAAAGGATCAGTGATTAATTCGCCATGCACGCTGACCCACTCATTGCGCACCATAGTGCGGCACTCTTTACGTGAGCCAAATCCTTGGCTGTGCAAAATACGTTCTAAAGTCATTTTTTTTGTCATAGTCGACATTATAAAGGTCAACGCATATTTCCCCTACGCGTTACTTTATTGAGCTATATTCTAGAAATGCAGGATTTGGTTGATGTAGGTCAATAGAGCTTAGGGAACTTATTTCGTATTATTGTCGTCGCAAGCACATGAACGCCTTTTTATGATGATTTGGAGAAATAAACATGAAAAAATTAACCGGTGGTTTGTTATTGGCTTTGTTGTTGAATGCAGGACTTGTCTATGCCGATCATGACGACATGGGTGAGCATTGCAAAATGCATAACAAGATGAGTTTCGATCAAGCGGACAAAGATAAAGACGGCACTCTTGATCGTGAAGAGGCTAAATTAGTTTGCGATCACGACTTTGACAAAATGGATACTGACAAAGATGGCACAGTCAGTAAAGAAGAGTTGAATGCATGTGGTCGCGATGCTGAGCACGCTAAAATGCATGAAAAGCGCGACAAAGAATTTGCCTCTGCAGACAAAGATGCCGATGGTACTTTAGACCGTGAAGAAGCCAAAAAGCTGAAGAATGTTGCAAAGAACTTCGATGCTATTGATACCGACAAAGATGGCACAGTATCCCGTGATGAAGTGCACGAGTTTATGCATCAACATGGTAAAGATGCCAAAAAAACTAAATCTAAAAAGAAATAAGATTTAGTTTTTTATGCGCAACAAAAAAAGCCTAGTGTATCTAGGCTTTTTTATTGAAGAGCATTTGCTTCTGTGCAATTCTATGCCTGCTTGATTTCTAACTTACCTTGATCGGCAATAATCACTTGTTGCGTCAATCCATAGAAAATTCCATGTTCAACAACACCAGGGATGGCGTTCAATAAATCATTGAGTCGTTTTTCATCGTACTGAATGGGAAAGCGCATATCCAACACATAACTACCGGATGCAGTCACGGCAACATTGTCTTGTGATGCATTGAGGCGAATGTCACCTGTAGCACCTAACTCAAGTAATTGCGCTTTCACCATCTTCCAAGCGCTAGGCATGACTTCAATGGGAATCACAAAATTTTCACCGATGCGGCTTACTAGTTTGCTTTTGTCGGCGACGACGACAAACGATTTGGCATAGTGTGCAAGCAGTTTTTCCATCACCAAATCTTGGCCGCGCCCTTTTAATAAGGTGAGATGAGGAGAGATTTCATCAGCACCATCAACATATAAATCGACGTGACTGGCTTGCGCAAAGTCGATTAATGTAAGGCCACATGCTGCGGCTTTGATTGCGCTAATCGTAGAACTGGCGATGGTGCTAATGTTTAAGCCTTGCTGTTGGCGTTGGGCCAAGGCTTCAATAAAAAAATTGGCGGTAGAGCCTGTGCCTAAACCTACCACCATCCCGTCTTGCACCAATTGACTGGCTTCGATGGCGACCAACTGTTTGTCATTCATTTTTATTCCCCAACCATATGATTTTTATCAGACCCATTGTTTTTGCTTAGATTCCCCAACGCAAGCCAGCCGTATGCACAGGGCTGTCCCAATGCTGCAAAATTTCTGCATCGCTAGCACATAGGGTAATCGAGGCACCAGCCATATCTAGAGCGGTAGTGTAGTTGCCCACCAAAGAACGTTGAATATTGATTCCATGCTGTTTCAGTTGATCACTCGCGGCATGGTAGAGCAAATATAGCTCCATCAGCGGTGTTGCGGCAAAGCCATTAACGAGCAAAATGACACCTTGAGAAGGGCTGATATTGCGCGACTCAAAGTCATGCAATATTGCATTGATCATATCCTCGACGATGTCATTGGCGGGTCTTAGTTTTTCTCGCTTACGTCCTGGTTCACCATGGATGCCTACGCCCATTTCTATCTCATGGTCAGCAATATCAAAAGTGGGTTTGCCCGCAGCAGGAACAGTGCAACTCGTCAAAGCGACCCCCATACTGCCGCAGCGTTGATTCACTTTTTCCCCAAATGCAACACATTGCGCTAAATCTGCGCCTGTTTCTGCAAGACTGCCTAGTGTTTTTTCTACGATGACCGTGCCAGCGACACCGCGACGACCTGTGGTGTAGCTTGAATTCAGAACAGCAACATCATCATTGGTCAGCACCGTGGCATTCGGTACGGAGAGCATCTCTGCAGCCATCTCAAAATTCATGACATCACCAGCATAGTTTTTCACGATAAACAATACGCCTTTGCCACATTCCACTGCTTCAGCCGCCGCTAGCATTTGATCGGGACTGGGTGAGGTAAACACATAGCCAGGACATGCTGCATCCAACATTCCTTTACCAACAAAACCGCTGTGCAGTGGCTCATGTCCTGATCCGCCCCCGGAAATTAGGGCAACCTTGTTGTGCGCTTTGTGTTGCCGTGTAATAAAGTTGGGTGATAGATGGAGCTTAACGATATCCGCATGCGCCTTTGCAAAGCCTTGTAGGCTCTCTACTAAAATGTCATCGACTTGATTGATAAATTTCTTCATCGTGATTCCTTATTGTTCGCTATTCTGTTGTGCTATCACCAAGCGACATACACTGTTGATTATCACCTCACAGCTTTTTGCGCCGGCATCTAGATGACCGATGGCACGCTCCCCAAGTCCTGCCGCGCGCCCCTTGGTAGCAAGCAAGGGACGGGTAGATTCTAATCCTTCGGCAGCCACATGAGGTAATTGCTGAGCTATCTCTAGAGCACTATGCCCATCACTGACCATTTGTTTGAATTGCTCGGCAACGGGGATGAGTACATCTAACATGGTCTTTTCACCTAATCCAGATTTGCCTCGTTGACCAATGGCGGCTACCCCTTCAGCAAAGGCTAAGGCGATATCCTTTTGGCTTGCAGTCGGCTGCAAGGTTTTTGCCATGGTGATAAAGAAACTTGCCAATAGCGGTCCTGATGCACCGCCTACCGAGCTCAATAGCGTCATACCTATCTTTTGTAGCGCTTGTTGGGCGGTAAGCTCTGCTAATTCTGGACAGAGTTGCTGTAAGGTTTGGCAACCACGTTTGAGATTAATGTAATGGTCACCATCACCAATCTCTCTATCGAGTTTTTCAATATCAGCCTCGTGTGTCAGTACATCTTGATAAACTGACTGTATTGCTTGGACGATAAAACTTGTTTGCATAATCTGAATAATTTCCTTGGGCGTAGATGCGAGCTTATTGCTTTTGCATATTCCAGTAAGATGAATTTTATTTGATTCCGTCAGGCTTGCATTAAAATGCTATCGATTAAATCATTTTATCTAGCAGTTTAAGCAAATTCACATGACATTTAAACATATTACCTCTCGAGATAACCCGCGCTTTAAACAGCTTAAGCGATTGACTGAACAAGCCAGAGAAAGGCGTCAAAGCGGTCAAACCTTGCTCGATGGGGTACATTTGCTGGAAACCTATATCAGCAAATTTGGCGAGCCTGAATTGTTGTTGATTTCTGAAGGTGAGAGCCAACAAGAGGTCATAGACTTTATTCAACGCCACCAAGATATTCCTAGCTTGATGTTTCCCTCGCTTATGTTTGCGGAATTATCGCCGGTAGCAAGTCCATCAGGCGTCATGGCTTTGGTGGATATTCCACATTTGCCGGTTGAGCCATCGGCGCAATTTATTCTTTTACTAGAAGATATCCAAGATCCGGGTAATTTAGGCAGTATGATGCGCTCCGCAGTGGCAGCAGGGGTGCAAGCAGTATATTTGTCGACCGGTTGTACCGATGCATGGTCCCCCAAAGCATTGCGCGGCGGGCAGGGCGCACAACTTTTGTTACCTGTTGTAGAACGTGCAGATTTGTCTCAGCTTGTGCGTGATTTTAATGGTCAGGTATTCGCCACGGCTATGCATGGAGAAAGCCTATATCAATGCGATATGCGCGGCGCAACAGCATTGCTAATGGGTAATGAAGGCACCGGAATATCTGCTGATTTATTGCAACAAGCGCACCAAATCATCGCAATTCCCATGCAGTCCGACTTGGAGTCACTGAATGTGGCGGCAGCTTGCGCAGTATGCTTGTTCGAGCGCGTGAGGCAGGTGGCTTTTAGTTAATGTAGGCTTTTTGAGCTGCTGTTGGGCATCTCATTCACAAAAAGCTGGCTTGCATCAATTGGGTCAAATACATAAGCGGCATTGCAAAAATCACAATTGACAGAGATGCTTCCTTGTTCTTGGATGATGCTATCGATTTCCTCGCGGCCAAGTAAACGCAGCATATTGCTGACGCTTTGATGACTACAACGGCATTCAAATGCGACTGGACTTGGGTCGAACAGCCTTACATTCTCTTCGTGAAATAAGCGTCTGAGTAGCGTATTCGTATCGAGCTGAAGTAATTCATCGGCTTGGACGGTGTCCGCTAACATGGTGGTTCGCTGCCATGAGTCTTGATCTTCCGTTTGTTGTTGTGGAAGTTTTTGCAAGAGTAGTCCAGCGGCTTGATGGGGATTGCTTGAGAGCCAAATACGCGTCTCAAGTTGAGCAGATTGCTGCATATAGGTTTCTAATATTTGGGCAATATTGTCGCCTATTACCTCGACGATACCTTGGTAGGTTTGACCGCCGTCTCTGGGGTCCAAGGTGATGGCAAAATGACCATTCCCAATCAAGTCCTTAAAGCCCAAGCCATGCAAGTCCCCTTGCCATTTGGCTGTGGCGCGCATTCTAAGTGCGGCATTACATTCCACTACTAATAAATTTAATGGCCCTTGACCCTGAATTTGAAAGCTCAAAGTGCCTTGGTCAAGTTTGACAGTTGCCGTCAGCAATGCAGCCGCAGCCATCAACTCTGACAATGCTTTATGCAATACAGGAGGGTAATCGGTGTGTTGCAGTGCCTGTTGTATAGTGTCGGATAAATGCACAGCATTTCCGCGAACATCTGTATTCTCAAACAGGAAACGATGGAGTAGGTCATTGTCTTTCATATTGGTCATTTTAACATGCCAAACTAAGCCCGCGTCTCTAGCTGAAATCAGGGTTTAAACAATTTTTTGACGTACCGGAATTTGGCCAATATCCCAATGTTGAAAAGCCCATTGCCAGAGGTGATCAAGTGACTCATATATTAGCTCTTTGGGTGGTGCTTGTCCTAGCAGTGTGAGTGCGTGATGCAGATTGGCAACAGCATGTTGAGATTGTAGTGCGGGGGCTAATGTTTGCTTGCTGAGTTTTTCCCCTGCGGCATTTACAATAATGGGAATATGGCAGTAATTTACTTGGGCTAAGCCTAAACAGTGCTGTAAAAAAATTTGCCGTGGGGTGGAGTCTAATAAATCACAGCCCCTTAAGATATCTGTTACGCCTTGGGCTGCGTCATCCACCACAACCGCGAGTTGATAACTAAATATTCCATCGGCTCGACGCAGCACAAAATCCCCGACTTGCTGCGCTAAATTTTGCTCAATCTTTCCTTGAATTAAATCTTCAAACACTATGTTTTTATTGATCATTTTATCTGAAACTTTAATGCGAACGGCATGCTGGTGCAAATCCAGATGCAAGTGATTACAGATATTGGGATATACAAATCCATCTACTCCCATGCTGACCTTAGGATGCTCAGCAATCTGTTTACGCGAGCACTGACACCCATACAGCAAATCTAACTCTTGGAGTCGTTTTAGTGCTTCATGGTACAAATCTAAACGTTGACTTTGGTAGATGATTTCACCATCCCAGCAAAAGCCATGCGATTCTAGGGTGTCGATGATGGCTTGATCTGCGCCTGGCATTTGCCTAGGGGTATCTATGTCTTCTATGCGCAATAACCATTGTCCACCTTGGCTTTTAACCTCGAGATAGCTCGCAACCGCAGCCAGTAGTGAGCCAATATGTAAAGGTCCAGTTGGGGAGGGGGCGAAACGACCTATCATGAATCAAGTGGCTAATGTAAGCGGACAGGATAGGGTGGGATATGCCACGAAACTAATTGTTTTCCCAGTAGCACGAGTTCGCAATGAAGTCTATCGCCACCATTGGCGCTGACATCAAAGTCATAATGACGTTGAATCTGCATATGGCCACGTGCATTTCTGGCTAGGCGTAAACGACTACAGGCGACGCTTTCATCCAATAGTTGTAAAGATGTACGCGCGCTCAGTTCACGGCCATATTGTATGGCAATATCGCGTGCACCTATGCTATCAAACCAAAGAAATGCACTTCCGCAAAAAATAAAAATAAGGCTTAGTTCCAACCACATATTTGCTATCCCTGAAATTTGCCCAACAGTGTAAACAATCAGCGAATAATCGTCATGCTCGTTTTTCGCACCAATAATGAGCGCGCCTCGTGCAAATGCACTAAAATGGTGCGTATTAAATACCATGTGACATTATAAAACCCATATAAATCAGTAAGATATTGGGTATGGCATTGCTCTTGCTTTATTGTGCCTGTGCTATTTTGCGCAATAAAAATTATATAAAGATTTCTGAGGAGAACTCGAATGGAAATGCAATTTTCCACTAGTGATGTTTTGTTTATTTTGCTGGGTGCCATTATGGTGCTGGCGATGCATGCTGGCTTCGCTTTTCTTGAGGTGGGGACAGTTAGACGTAAAAACCAAGTCAATGCCTTGGTCAAAATCATGGCCGACTTTTCAGTATCAACCATTGCTTATTTTTTTATTGGATATCTCATCGCTTATGGTTCGGGCTTCTTAGAACCCTCTGAAATACTCAGCCAGCATAATGGCTATGAATTAGTTAAATTCTTCTTCTTATTGACCTTTGCGGCAGCTATTCCAGCCATTATCTCTGGCGGTATCGCAGAGCGAGCAAAATTTAAACCGCAGTTAGCGGCAACATTCCTGTTAGTTGGTTTCGTATATCCATTTTTCGAGGGTATCGCTTGGAACAAGCACTTTGGTATTCAGGATTGGTTGACTTCTTCTTTTGGTGCTGCCTTTCATGATTTTGCTGGTTCTGTTGTGGTACATGCGATGGGTGGATGGATTGCTTTGGCCGCCGTGCTATTACTGGGTGCGCGCCATGGAAGATATGGCAAGGATGGACGCCTGCATGCTTATCCGCCTTCCAATATTCCGTTTCTCGCGTTAGGTGCATGGATACTCACGGTAGGCTGGTTCGGCTTTAATGTGATGTCTGCACAAACCATGTCAGGTATAAGCGGTTTGGTGGCAGTCAACTCACTAATGGCCTTGGTAGGAGGCACTTTGATGGCTTTGTTGGTCGGGGACAACGACCCTGGCTTTGTCCATAACGGCCCTTTGGCTGGTTTGGTGGCTGTTTGTGCAGGATCAGATGTGATGCATCCACTGGGCGCTTTGGTGACCGGTGGTGTGGCTGGCGCGCTATTTGTTTGGGCATTTACCCTTACGCAAAATCGCTTAAAGATTGATGACGTATTGGGTGTTTGGCCATTACATGGTTTGTGCGGTGCTTGGGGTGGTATTGCGGCAGGGATATTTGGCGCTAGCTCTTTAGGTGGTATGGGTGGCGTGAGCCTGATGTCACAACTGATAGGTACTCTACTTGGTGTCGCGATTGCCCTTGCGGGTGGATTTATTGTCTATGGTTTACTCAAAATTCGTACAGGTATTCGCATGGATATAGAAGACGAATACATGGGCGCAGACTTAGCGATTCACAAAATTAGCGCGACGCCTAATATGAGTGGTGGTGAAGAGTAAGGCAAGACTAGATAGCTTGCTTATGCAGTGCGCTTGCTAACAGGACACTGCTAAATCCGATTTTTTCCAATGCTTGCAAATCCTGTCGGTGGCGTACGCCACCGGCAGCAATCCATTGAGCGCTTGGTTTAAGTGCGTGACAACTCTGTAAACACTCCCAATCTGGTCCCAATTCACTGCCTACATGGCTAAGGCACATGGCGATGACAATTTCAGGCCAGCATTCTGACGATTGCAAAATCTCCTGACAGCCTAAAAATCCTTGTTTGAAGTCCAGCGACAAAACGTAACTGCCATTGAGATGGCGATGGATATTTTGCAGTTGTTGCAGGCTGCTTAGGCTCTCACTGCCTATGACTGGAGTAATGACTTTCGGGTATTGGGTGATTTGTTCAGCATGGTTAAAGCCCGCATCTAACAAAATCTCAATTTTGGGAAAATTTTGCTGAATCAGCTTCAGCAATGCTATCTGCCCAGAATTTCCCTGTATTGCATCTAAATCCGCAATATACAAAGTATCGAAACGGTATAATGCCGCTAGTGCCTGAATTATGCTGATGGGCTCACTGGAATCGCACAATGGCGATTGAATCGGCTGGTAATCTTGCCGCTCACCAAGCCGGGCATGCACGACCTGGCCTTGCATCAAATCGACAACAGGAATTAACTTCATTTGAGATTATTTGTCTGCGAATTTATCACGGGTGGTGGATTATACCGTGAGCCGATTTCATCATCGCTGTTGCAAGAGGGTAGCATGATGCGTGATGCGGTATTGCGCGATTTTTCAACAATCGCAGATGTGCAACTGATCTGTCCTCGAGATATTCGCTTGCCCAGTCCAAGTCACTGCGATGAGGTCGTCAATATTGCCTATGAAGACGATCTTTGGGAAATCTGGCAACGTGAGATTGATGCGGCTGATGCGGTTTTGCCAATTGCGCCAGAGAGCAATGGAACATTGTTGCGTTTAACACAAATGGTGGAGCAGTCAGGCAAGTTGCTGCTAGGCTGTCATACTGAAGCAGTGAGGATTTTTGGGGATAAATGGCTGACTTTTCAGCATCTTAAGCGACATCAAATCCCTACTGCCGAAAGCTTTTTGGCGTTAGATTGGCTCAATCAATCTGATGCTTTTGACTCGTCGATCGAGTGGATTGCTAAACCCATTGATGGCGCTGGTGCCGAGGCGATGTACTTAGGTGATGTGGCGTATTTAACATCATGCTTAGCCAGTTGTGCTGATGCTTATTTGGTGCAACCCTTTATGGATGGCTTATCTGCAAGCTTTTGTATGTTATCAAGGGCTGGCGAAGTGACGGTACTCAGTGCCAATCAACAACATATTTTGCGGCAACAAAAACATTTGAAACTGCAGGCTTGTGAGCTCAATGCCATGCTGGAACATATGCCTGCCTTTGAGTTGCTGGCTCACCAAATAGGCATTTCCATGCCGAATCTATTTGGCTATATGGGCGTAGATGTACAAATCCAACAGAATCAAGGAAAAACACACTATGCAATATTGGATATTAATCCTCGACTTACTACCTCTTATGTAGGGCTGCATCAGGCTATGCAAGTCAATCCCGCATCTTGCTTGTTATCCCTTGCCAATCAAGAGTTACAACTGCCGGCTTTTGCCCATCAGCGAGTGATGGTCAATATCGAAGGAGCTCTCAATTGATAGTAGGTTGGGATATCGGCGGTGCCCATTTAAAAGCATGTTTACTCAATCAAGATGCGCAGATTGTAAATATTTGGCAATTACCATGTCCGGTTTGGCGTGGCCTAGATGAATTACATCAATGTATGCAGCAAGTGACACAAGAACTCACCTTGCACGTGCACAATCAACCACTGGCGCATGCTGTTACCATGACGGCGGAGTTAGTGGATTTGTTCGAAAACAGAATGGATGGCGTCGAACAAATCGCCCAAGCAATCGCACAATGGATACCACAGGCCAAGCTATACGCTGGCAAACAGGGCTTTGTCGATATTTCACAGGCGCACCTTTACGCCAGTCTAATTGCTTCAGCAAATTGGATGGCGAGCGCTCAGTTGGCGGCAAAACATTACGCACAGGTATTATTGGTGGATATTGGAAGCACGACGACGGATTTTATTTATGTACGGGATGGCCAAGTTCAGAATATTGGCTTGGACGACGCGCATCGATTACAAGAAGATGAGCTGTTATACAGCGGCGTGGTACGCACACCTTTAATGGCTCTGACACCAAGGATTGAATGGATGGGTAAGCAAACGAATGTAGCTGCAGAATATTTTGCGACTACGGCAGATGTTTATCGTTTAACCGCTGAATTGGCCGCTCATCATGACCTTGCAGCCACAGCGGATGGTAAAGATAAGTCGGTGACAGCTACCTGTAGGCGCTTAGCGCGTATGGTTGGGGCGGATGTCGAATCTGCTGATACACAAGTTTGGTTGGCGTTAGCACAAGCATTTCGTAAAGCTCAACTAGAATTGTTGCAACAATCTTTAGAAAGATTGGTCCATCGACACAATATCCCTCAACAGCTTGCTTTGCTTGGTGTGGGTGCAGGCGCTTTTCTGGTCAAACAATTGGCAATCAATAGTCAACGCGATTTCATGAGTCCAGAGCAACTAATCACCACGCAAGATCAACATTTGCTTGATTTGGCCATGATGTGTTTCCCTGCGTATGCCATTGCTAGGTTGGCTTTATGATAGAAAAAATATGCTGAAACTCCATTTGAAATACGAAGCAAACAGTGCAGATTTGTTTGCACGGATTGCCCATATGCCTTGGGCTATGTGGCTGGATAGTGGGCAGCCTGCCAGCGGGCGTGGCCGCTTTGATATTATGGTGGCTAATCCATTTTGTACCATCATCGCTGACACTCACCACACCCGCGTGAGCGAAAATGGCCAAACGACACTTAGTGATGAAGATCCATTTGACATCATAAAACAACAATTAGCGCGTTTTCCTCATGATGCTTTTGAGCTTCCATTTGAAGGTGGGGCATTGGGCTATTTTGCTTATGATTTGGGGCACAGAATTGAACAATATACGCGTTTGCAAAGCGCTTCAGAAATTCCCGAAATGCAAGTGGGTATCTACGATTGGGCTTTGGTAGTTGATCACGAGTTAGGTCAAACATGCTTAATTAGTCATCTCAAACATCCCCAGACTGCGGCGCAATGGGAGGAGTTGTGTGCAACTGTGCAAGCCCATGAAGATAAAACCTCAGTAGAGTATTCGCCCCTTGCGGTCACTGGTCAGGTGACTAGCAATATGACGGCGACTCAATATGCAGAAGCATTCCAAGCGATACAGCAGTTCATCCATGCAGGAGATTGTTATCAAGTCAATTTGGCTCAACGTTTTCGTGTCGCCGCTACAGGTGATGCTTTTTCTGCTTATTGCAAATTGAGGGAGTTAAGTCCTGCGCCTTTTATGGCATGGATGAATGTTGGGCAGGCTGACAAGCCAATACAGATTCTATCAGCCTCGCCAGAGCGTTTTTTGCGGGTTGTTGGTGGTGCCGTGGAAACCCGCCCCATCAAAGGAACGCGACCTCGTCATAAGGATATGCAACAAGATGCAAAAAATGCACGGGAGTTGCAGCATAGTCGCAAAGATCAGGCAGAAAATTTGATGATCGTAGATTTACTGCGCAATGACTTGGGAAAAGTATGCCAAACCGGCAGCGTTCAAGTGAGTGAATTATTTACCTTAGAATCATTCACTAATGTGCATCATTTGGTCAGTACGGTGCGAGGAAAGCTGGCGGAAAATATGACCGCAGTGGATGTTCTACGCGCTTGTTTTCCGGGTGGCTCAATTACTGGCGCGCCTAAATTGAGGGCTATGCAAATTATTGAGTCCCTAGAGCCCGACTCTCGCGGCGTTTATTGTGGCGCGATTGGCTATATTGGCTTTGATGGGAATATGGATATGAATATCCCGATTCGTACTGCAGTTTACCAAAACCAGAAATTCGATTTTTGGGCCGGTGGCGGCATTGTGGCGGATTCTGAAATGGAAAAAGAATATAAAGAAACATGGGATAAGGCCTCAGCCATGCTCGAGTTAATTGCAACATTGCCACAGGGTGCACATGCGCATCGTTAAACTGGGCGGAAGTCTGTTAGGCAATCCATGGTTGCAAGCTTGGTTGCAATCCTTGGCAGCTATGCCAGCGACGCTGATTGTGCCTGGGGGTGGGGTGTATGCAGATCAAGTTAGAAAAGCGCAGAAGCTGAGCGGCTTTGATGATGAAACTGCGCATTTTATGGCCATCGCTGCGATGAATCAGACCGCGCAGGTGATGCAAAAAATGCTTCCTGAGCTTACACTTGTGGAGCATGAAGATGACCTTCTCAGAATGATTCAGGAGGGCCGTAGCTTGATTTGGCAGCCCTATGCAATGTTGCGACAGGATAATCTTTTGCCACGAAGTTGGCGGGTCAGTGCGGACAGCATTGCTGCTTGGTTGGCTGCGTGGTGTTTGGCCAAAACCGGTGAGATGGCGCAATTATTATTGGTCAAATCATTACCTATGCACACCTTGCAGCAAACGACAGAGATAGAACCCCAGTGGATCGATGATTATTTGATTGAGCTTTTGCAACAAAATCAGCAGTGTTGTTGGCTATGCGCTGCTGAAACCCTAGAAAATTTACAAAAAGACTGGGATTTAAGCTTATATGCCCGACAAATTTATCTAAAACATTGATTTGACATCGCGAATACGTTAGAATCGCGGGCTTTTCAACCTTGGCTCACTGTTTCGCATTACAGGAGTCTTTATCCAAAAGGAGTTTACATGCGGCATTACGAAATCGTATTTATCGTCCATCCGGACCAAAGCGAGCAAGTGCCTGCGATGATCGAACGTTATCGCACACTGGTGACATCCAATGGTGGTGCTATTCACCGCCTAGAAGATTGGGGTCGTCGTCAACTTGCTTACCCTATCCAAAAAATTCACAAAGCACACTATGTGTTAATGAATATCGAATGTAGCCTGGAAGTTTTAGGTGAGTTGGAACACGCATTCAAGTTTAATGATGCTGTATTGCGCCATTTGACGATTGCGACTAACGCAGCTGAAACAACGCCATCTCCAATGATGAAGGAAGAAAAATCCAAATCAGTATTGGAAAAGGGTGAAACGGCTGAGGCCGCTGAGGAATCAGCAGAGTAATTGAATTAATCAGCCGGTGACTAATCAAGTCAAGATTAGCGGTGTGTTGGTGAATAAACAGCCAATACGCTATACCCCGGCAGGCATCCCGCTACTGAGTTTTGCACTGCAACATCAATCAGAGCAAATTGAAGCGGGAATGCGACGCCAAGTGTTGTGTGAATTGATGGTCGTAGCATTAGGTAATCTAGCGCTAGAGATCGATAAAATCAGCGAAGCTAGTCAAGTGATTGCGAGCGGATTTTTAGCTAAACGTAGTTTAAAAAGCTCACAACTGGTGTTGCATCTAAACAAAATCGAATATTGAAAAGGATTAGATGATGGCAAGAGATATGTTTAAACGTCGCCGTTACTGCAGATTTACTGCAGAAGGCATCAAACAAGTAGACTACAAAGATGTAGAGCTATTAAAAGATTTCATTAGCGAAAATGGCAAGATTATTCCTGCACGTATTACTGGTACAAAAGCAAAGTATCAACGTCAGCTGACAGCAGCTGTTAAGCGTGCACGTTTCTTGTCCTTGTTGCCATATACAGATAAGCACTAAGGGGAATCGTCATGCAAGTTATCTTATTAGAAAAAGTAGTCAACCTGGGTAACCTTGGTGATGTGGTTAAGGTAAAAGACGGTTACGGCCGTAATTTCTTGATTCCTCAAGGTAAAGCAAAGCGCGCAACGACAGCAAACATCGCTGAATTCGAGCAACGTCGTGCGGTATTGGAAAAACAACAAGCTGAATTATTGTCTGCAGCAAAAGCACGTGGCGAAAAATTAGCTGGTTTCCTATTACAAATCACTCAAAAGGCTGGCGTAGATGGCCGTTTGTTTGGCTCTGTCACTAATACTGACATTGCTGAATCTTTAACTGCGCAAGGTTTCCAAGTAGTTAAAGCAGAAGTACGTATGCCGAATGGTCCATTGAAGACAGTGGGTGACCATCCAGTGTCTATCGCTTTCCACCATGATGTAGTGGTGGACATTACTGTTTCAGTATTGGGCGAAGCATAAGTCATTGCAAGTCATCGAAAAAGGCTGCCTAGTGCAGCCTTTTTTGTTATGTATCACCCAAGTCATTCATGGTGAAACTGGTGCAGCAAAGCTGAATAAATTATCTCTGCATAATTCAAGCTAGCTAGTCGAAAAATGTTCGACTAACAGTATAATGTCACTATGGCTGATGACACCTTAGACGCGCTAAAACTCCCCCCACATTCCGTAGAAGCGGAGCAGTCCGTTTTGGGCGGCTTGTTGCTGGACAATGAAGCTCTCGACAAAATTGCTGATATCTTGCACGAGGACGATTTTTACCGTTATGACCATAAGCTGATTTATCAACATATCAGCCGCTTGATTCAATTAGCCCGTCCCGCTGATATAGTGACTGTCGCAGAATCTCTAGAAAGTAACGCAGAGCTAACCTCTATCGGAGGATTGGCCTATCTCGACGCCTTAGCCAAGAATACCCCCACAGCTGCCAATATCCGTCGCTATGCAGAAATAGTACGTGAGCGCTCCATTATGCGTAAATTAGTGACGGTAGGCAGCGAGATTGCTGAGAGCGCTTTTGTGCCACAGGGGCGGGACGCTCAGCAATTGTTAGATGAGGCGGAAGCGAAGATTTTTAAAATTGCTGAAGCAGATGGCAATGCCACCCAAGGCTTTATCGATATCAAAGAATTGCTTGGTCCGGTGGTTAATCGGATTGAGGAGCTTTACCAACGTGAAGATCAATCTCATGTGACGGGCATTGCTACTGGGTTTGATGATTTGGATGAGAGAACCTCAGGATTGCAGCCTGGCGATTTAATTATCGTCGCTGGACGACCATCTATGGGTAAAACAGCTTTCTCTTTGAATATTGCTGAGCATATCGCATTAGAAATTAAAAAGCCTGTCGCTGTCTTCTCTATGGAAATGGCGGCGATTCAATTGGCAACCCGTATGGTCGGTTCAGTGGGTCGTCTAGATCAACACAAAATGCGCAATGGCAAATTGGATGAGGAAGATTGGCCACGTTTAACCATGGCTTTGGGCAAGTTGAATGAAGCGCCTTTATATATCGACGAAGGCGCCGGCCTGAACGCCTTTGAGCTGAGAGCTCGCGCAAGACGATTGCAAAAGTCTTGCAAGCAAAATCTGGGCTTAATTGTGGTCGATTATTTACAGTTGATGTCTGCCAATGGTGGACGCGCCTCTGAAAACCGGGCCACTGAAATTTCTGAGATTTCCCGCTCTTTGAAATCACTGGCTAAAGAGTTAAACGTTCCGGTGATTGCTCTATCCCAGTTAAACCGAAGTGTGGAACAACGCCCAGATAAACGTCCTGTGATGTCGGATTTACGCGAGTCCGGTGCGATTGAACAGGATGCGGACTTAATTTTGTTTATTTATCGCGATGAGGTGTACAACCCTGACTCCGAAGATAAGGGCACGGCTGAAATCATCATTGGTAAACAGCGTAACGGCCCTATTGGTCGAGTAAGACTGACTTTCCTCGGTCAGTACACTCGCTTCGAGAACTTCGCTTCTGGCGGCTATATCGCGGATGATCATTAATCTGTCATGCGCCCCATTCAAGCCACGATCAACCTAGCTGCTTTTAGACATAATCTTGCGGTGGCTCGTCAACATGCACCTCGATCAAAAGTCATGGCGGTGATTAAAGCGAATGGTTATGGGCACGGCTTGCTTAACGCTGCTCAAGGTCTAGCAGACGCTGAAGGCTTTGCAGTTCTCTCATTGTCTGAAGCACTAGACTTGCGCCACGCAGGCTATGAGCAAAATATTTTATTGCTAGAGGGCTTGTTTGATACAGATGAAGCGCTATTAGCTAATCAACATAGATTGAGTTTGGTGATACATCAAACAGAGCAAGTCACCATATTAGAAGCTCTGTCCCTGCCACATCCGTTTGAGGTGTTCGTTAAAATCAATACCGGCATGAATCGCCTAGGTTTTCAACCAGAGCAATTGACGCCATTGATGCAACGTTTAAAGCAATGCGCCAATGTTGGCAAAATCACATTGATGACCCATTTCGCGAATGCAGATGAAGCGGCCGGAATTGCACAGCCTTTGGCTCTGTTTCAACAAACCGTTAAAGATTTTTCAGATTACCCAATTTCTTTGGCCAACTCAGCCAGTGTATTACGCTACCCTGAATCTCATGGAGATTGGGTACGAGCCGGCATAATGTTGTATGGCGCGACACCTTTTGCTGATACAACAGCATCCCAACTCAATCTTCGCCCAGTGATGCGCTTTAGCAGTCGCATTATTGCCATACAAACGCTATCGCAAGGTGATGGCTTGGGCTATGGCCACACATTTGTCGCTGACCAAGCAATGCGTATTGGTGTCGTAGCTTGTGGCTATGCTGATGGCTATCCGCGTCATGCCAAAAACGGCACCCCGATTGCAGTTGCAGGAAAGTCCTCAAGACTCATCGGCCGCGTATCCATGGATATGTTGTTTGTAGACTTAAGCCATTTGCCTGATTGTGGCTTGGGAGACGAAGTCGAATTATGGGGTGATCTTGTGCCTGTAGATGCGGTTGCTCACAGTGCAGATACCATAGGTTACGAATTACTCTGTGCGGTAGCTGCGCGTGTTCCTTTGCAGGTCAGCGATAGAGATTAGGCATGGCAAAAGCAAAGACCGTTTATACCTGTACAGAGTGTGGCGCGCAGTCGCCCAAATGGCAAGGTCAGTGCGCCGCTTGTATGGCATGGAATACTTTAGTAGAAACCATCGCAGAAACACCAGTGAGTACACGTTTTTCTCCTTTGGCGAGCAGCAGTACGGTGCAAAAATTGGCCGATGTCAGAGCCCAAGAAAATGAGCGATTTGCTACGGGTAGCGAGGAATTTGATCGGGTTCTGGGCGGAGGCTTGGTTGCTGGTGGCGTCGTTTTGATTGGCGGTGATCCCGGTATTGGTAAATCTACCTTATTACTGCAAACCTTATGCCATCTCGGCAAACAGCAACAGGTGTTATACGTTAGTGGCGAAGAGTCAGCGCAGCAAATCGCAATGCGCGCAAAACGCTTAGGTTTAGATGCTTCTCCACTCGATCTGTTAGCTGAAATTCATCTAGAGAAGATACTCACTATATTGCAGGACTTGCGTCCTCAGGTGGTGGTGATTGACTCCATTCAGACAGTGTATTCAGAGGTTTTACAATCTGCGCCAGGATCCGTTGCGCAAGTCAGAGAGTGCTCTGCACAACTTACACGCGTTGCTAAACAGTTGGGTATTAGTATGATATTGGTGGGGCACGTCACCAAAGAGGGCTCACTGGCTGGCCCGCGTGTTTTAGAGCATATCGTCGATACGGTCCTCTATTTTGAGGGCGATCCGAACTCCAGTTTCCGCTTGATACGCGCTTTTAAAAATCGATATGGTGCCGTCAATGAATTGGGTGTGTTTGCCATGACGGAAAAGGGTTTGCGCGAGGTCAGTAATCCATCCGCTTTATTTCTTTCGCATCATGCTGCTCAGGTGGCAGGCTCTTGTATTGTGGTCACCCAAGAGGGCACAAGACCCTTATTGATAGAAGTGCAAGCATTGGTGGATAGCTCGCACAGCATGAATCCAAAACGACTCTGTGTAGGCTTAGAGCAAAATCGTTTGGCGATGTTATTGGCAGTATTACATCGTCATGCTGGAGTGGCATGCTTCGATCAGGATGTATTCGTGAATGCTGTGGGCGGTGTCAAAATCAGTGAGCCCGCTGTCGATTTGGCCGTCTTGCTCTCTATTGTTTCTTCATTAAAAAACAAGGCGTTAAGCAATCAACTGATAGTATTTGGTGAAGTTGGTTTGGCTGGCGAAGTGCGACCCGTTCAAAGAGGTCAAGAGCGCCTGAAAGAAGCGGTTAAGTTAGGTTTTAAATTTGCGATTATTCCTAAAGCGAATGCCCCCAAACAAGAAATTAAGGGCTTGCAGGTATTTGCTGTAGATAGGTTAGACCAGGCTTTGCAACACGCCAGTCAATTGTCCTGAGAGTGTGATCTTAATTAGCTGACGTTTGGGCAAAGTGGATTTGCCCGCTGACGCCAACACTATCTTTCCCCATCAAATATAAATATAAGGGCATCAATTCTGCTGCGGTGGGAAGAGACTCATGCAATTCGCCAGGATGGGTTTTTTTG
The DNA here is from genome assembly GCA_009926205.1 of Methylophilaceae bacterium. Lineage (GTDB taxonomy): Bacteria > Pseudomonadota > Gammaproteobacteria > Burkholderiales > Methylophilaceae > RFPI01. The sequence goes on along the minus strand of RFPI01000003.1, from coordinate 12,483 downwards.
CGCTGAGGAGTCTGTGTAGGCCCTGGCACTATGCTGTTAAAACGCAAATTCGTCTGACTATCTAACTCCTTAGACCACATTTGCATTAAGTTGTCGGTGGCGCATTTGCTAATGCCATGGGCTCCCCAGAATGGCTGCAGGGCATGGGCAGAGTGATTCGAGGTAAATATCACGCTGGCTTGTTCGGCACGCTGTAATAATGGCATGCAAGCCTTGGTCAACATAAATGGGGCAATCAAATTGACTTGCATCATTTGTTGAAACTGCTCCCCAGTCTGAAGCATTAATGGGCTTAAATTATCAAAATGGCTAGCATTATGCAGAATGCCATTTAATTGACCGAACTGTTGATAGATGCCTTCTGCCAAAGCTTGCATTTCCAACTCAGTTGCTTTGGCAAAATCCATACAAAAGATAATAGGCTCTGGCAAACCTTTCTGGACGATAGCGTCATAGCTTGCTTCTAATTTTTCTTGTTTACGCCCCACTAGTATCACTGTAGCGCCGTGCTGCGCAAAGCTAATCGCTGCCTGCAAACCTAGCCCTTGGCCGGCTCCGCTGACCAAAATAATATGGGCTTTTAATAAGTCATGAGGTGCTTGGTATTGCAACATAGCGGATTGCCTGAAAAAAGAGCGGAGTTTAACGGCTTATGTCCTGCGCTTCAATCCATCTTGCGCAATCAAGGCCACTTTGTACAGCCGCTTCTATGGTAGCAGGGTAGTGGGGATGCAAATAGTCGCCTGCCAACAATAATCCTGGAGTTTCTGTCAGCATATTAGGCGGAGTTAGTCCAACATCACAGCGATGGGTTGCGCGTTTTTCACGTATGCATTTAGCCCATAGTGGAGCGCCCCATTCAGGATAGCGCTCGCTCATCAAACGAATGACTTCTGCGCTAAGTTGTTGGTTGTCTAATGCGTCTTGCTTTCCATGCGCACTCAATACTACAGCGATTAAGCCAGCTTGTTGGGCAAATTGGCCGCGATCAAATAACCACTGCAATTCAATACTATTTGTCGTTGATGTATGTGGAAATCCAAGCATGGGGGCTGGCAAGCTTATGTTGGCGGCATATTGCAGGTAAACAGTGGTAATCGGCTGGTAGTGGATTTGTTTCGTCCATGATGCTGCTTGCGGCAGACTGTCCTGAAAAGCAGATAGATTTGCAGGAGGAATCGCGAGAATGACATGGCTCGCCTGCGCCTGCTGTTGATTGGCAAATTGTAATGAAAAGCCTCGATTCAATTTCTCTATACTGATCAATCGATGCGAATAGACAATGTTTACTCCCTGTGATTGAAGGTATTGGATGATGGGGTTTATCAATGCTTGACTGAGATCTTGCTTGCACAACAACATATCGCTGGCTCGATGACTGCCCAACAGGCCATCTCGAATTACGTGGCAAAAATAATAAGCGCTGGCTTGTTCTATTGGCGTATTGAGTGCCGCTAAGCATATTGGTCGCCAAATATGCTCTATCGCCCAGACTGATTGAGCTCGCTCTGCTAACCACTGCGCTACACTGATGTCATCTTGCTTACTCAGACTAGGCTTGAGATATAAGCCGAGCATGAGTTTGCCTAGGCTTATTTTTTCTGACCATGTGGTGCCCACTGCCTGAATTAAGCCCAGCAAAAGGTTAATAGGTGAGGGGAGTAATTTGCTTGTGCGTAAGTGTAAACGGCCAACCCGCCAATCCAAAGGAAAACGTTGTAGACATTGATGCTCTGGTATCTGACAGCGATGGAGTAAATTTAAGGTTTGGTGATAAGCGCCGAGTAAAATATGTTGTCCATTGTCAACCTGAGCTCGCGCTAAATGCACACTGCGAGTTCTGCCGCCTGCATGTTGCGCGGCTTCATACACACTGACCGAATGGCCTAACTGCTGCAGATGAACAGCGGCGCTGAGTCCGGCCATGCCGCTACCAATAATGGCGATGTGTGTGTTGGATGTTTGCTGGTTGTTGCCCATGTTTTGTTGTGCATGAATCAATGACTGAGCATTAATTCTTTAAATAAGTGACCCATGCCAACCATAATTTGCGCAACGGTGTTAGCGAGGTGCGCGAATTCAATACTTTCTGCGCACCATCTTGCGCAATCTCATTGAGCAAAGTGCGGTAAATTGCTGCCATAATTAGACCTGTTCTCTGGCTCGCTTTATCCTCTGTTGGCAGCTGGCTCATGGCTTTGTCATACAGTTGTTGGGCACGACTGATTTGATATTCCATCAAAGCTTGAATTTTTTCGGATTGGTGACCGTGCAAAATATCTGTTTCACTCACTCCAAATTGTGCCATTTCATCCAAAGGTAAGTAGATTCTTCCACGACGGGCATCCTCACCAACGTCTCGAATAATATTCGTGAGTTGAAAAGCTAAGCCTAAATCATGGGCATATTTGAGCGTTTTTCGATTTTGATAGCCAAAAATCTCAGCAGATAGCAATCCCACCACACTGGCAACTCGATAGCAATATAGTTGTAATTGGCTAAAATTTTGGTAGCGGTCTTGCTCTAAATCCATCTGCATGCCATCAATGATTTCCATAAAGAGCTCTTGTGCAAGCTGATATTGCTTGATTGCTGGTGAGAGAGCATGGCTAACTGGATGTTGAGGTTGTCCCGCATATAATCGCGTTATTTCATCGCGCCACCAGTTCAGCTTGGTATAGGCGGTTTGGATATCTTGACACTCATCCGCGATATCATCGACCTCTCGGCAAAAAGCATACAAAGCGGTAATCGCTTGTCGCTTCGCAGTGGGCAAAAATAGAAAGCTGTAATAGAAACTTGAGCCACTGGCAGCAGCTTTTTCTTGGCAATATTGCTGAGGATTCATACTATTTCTTTCTGACTGCGCGATAAATCATTATCAGCCAATCTTTGGTCGTTAATTTTGGGCGATGCTGAAATACATCACCGCGCGCTTCGTGCAACTGTTTTAAAATGCGTTCTCCGCCGGCCACAATCATACGCATTTCCAGTCCCATTCTCCCAGGTAGTTTCAGGGCCAGTGGCGCGCCAGACTGTAATAAACGGGTGGCACGTTTAATTTGAAAATCCATCATCAGTTGCCAAGCTCCGCCAGTGTCACCTTGGGCTATTTGCTGCTCGCTAATATTGAATCGCTTGAGTTCATCTTGAGGCAGGTAGATACGCTGCTTTTGATAGTCGATGGCAATATCTTGTAAAAAATTAATCAATTGAAGGGCACTGCAAATCGCATCGGATAAACCTATGAGATGACTATCTTCTATTTTGTTCAATTGCAGCAACAAACGCCCGATAGGATTGGCAGATTTACGGCAATATTGCATGAGCTCAGCAAAGTTCTCATAACGCTGTTGAGTTACGTCTTGGCTAAAGGCATCCAGAAGGTCTTCCAATAGAGATACGGATAAATCATGACGCTCTATCTGTTGCTGTAAAGCCTGCATCATTTCTGTATGAGCTGGTTTATGATCGCGGATGCGCGCCAATTCCTCGCGCAACTGTTTGAGTGCTTTGAGCCTTTGCTCAGGCGTGTTATCACCTTCGTCGGCAATGTCGTCTGCCACTCTAGCAAAACGATAGATATGTGCGATAGGGATGCGCAGACGGCGGGGAAGTATGATGGAAGCGACAGGAAAATTTTCGTAATGCGACCTCGCAATGGCGAGACTTTCTTGGTCTGTATTCTGTGGATACTGACTGGCGCTTTGCGTGCTCAAACTATTTCTCATGGTGGTACGAGTATGCCACAAAAAATGCCAACGTATCACTGCCGTATGAGGTGTCTTTATCTTGCGGCTTTAGGCTAAAATGGTGGGATTGTTTGGAGGATATGTCTGATGTTAGGAATTATTGGTGGAACTGGTTTAACCGCCTTTGCGGATTTAAAAATTACCAGAAGAGAGATTATCCGTACCCCATATGGCGAGCCATCTGGTCCTGTGACCTTAGGCGAAGTATCAGGGCGAACTTTGGCGTTTTTGCCAAGACACGGCAGTGGTCATACCATCCCTCCACACGCGGTTAATTATCGTGCCAACATCTGGGCGCTGCATTCTGTTGGTGTGCGCAATATTGTTGCAGTTTCTGCTGTTGGTTCTACCACGCCCGGCTTGAATAGCGGGGATATCGTGTTACCAGACCAGTTGATTGATTACACCTATGGGCGCAAACATACGTTTTTTGACGGTCACGAATGTCAGGAACTTGCTGCGGTCAAACATGTGGATTTTACTGAACCTTACAGCGTTGAAATTCGGGCGCTATGTCTTCAAGCAGCAGAGCGTGCCAAAATTCATATGATTAATGGCGGGGTATATGCGGCTATGCAAGGACCTCGTTTGGAGACGGCTGCAGAAATCAATAGGCTTGAGCGCGATGGCGCCACCATTGTTGGTATGACAGGTATGCCAGAATGTGCGCTAGCGCGGGAATTGGAGATGCGTTACGCCGCTATTTGTCCTGTTGCCAATCATGCGGCAGGCCGAGGAGATAGTCGCCATGAAGTTAGTTATGAAGAAATGGGCAAGACCTTGCGCCAAACAATTGGACAAATATGCAGCATTATTGAACAAGTGGTGATATTGCATGGCGATTAAACCAGTATTGCGCATGGGCAATCCACTTCTATTGCAACGAGCAGAAGAGATTGCGCAATTTGATACGCCAGAATTGCATGCTTTGATTCAAGATATGCAAGACACCATGGCGCATATGAATGGCGCAGGCATTGCCGCCCCACAGATTGGTGTCAGTCAACGTGTGGTGATATTTGGCGTAGGGCATAATCCGCGCTATCCCGATGCGGAGCAAGTGCCCTATACTGTTCTGGTAAATCCAGTACTCAGGCCTATTGGAGACTCTAAAGAGGAGGGTTGGGAAGGGTGTTTATCGGTACCAGGTATGCGTGGCATCGTTTCGCGTTATAGCCGACTGCACTACAGCGGCTTTGACCAATATGGCAATCCAATCGATAGGCTGGTTTCTGGCTTTCATGCACGCGTCGTGCAGCATGAGTGCGATCACTTAGATGGTATTTTGTATCCTATGCGTATCGATGATTTAAGAAAATTTGGCTACACGGATGTGCTATTTCCTGATGCGGATATAGCAGATGATTAATTTGATGCTATAATGCCGGCCTTTCGCAGGCCATAAATAGGCTGGCATGCCTGAGCTTGAACATGGTTTAGGTTGCAGTAAAGTTTGGAAGAGTGGCAGAGCGGTTTAATGCAACAGTCTTGACAATGTGCCCACGGCACATTGCAGTGAAGGGTAATCTAAGCAGGGCTTAGGTTAGCCGAAACTAAAACTGTCGAGTGACAGTTAAGTGCAGTAAAGTTTGGAAGAGTGGCAGAGCGGTTTAATGCAACAGTCTTGAAAACTGTCGAGGGTTCACGCCCTCCGTGAGTTCGAATCTCACCTCTTCCGCCAAGTTTTAAAAAACTGCTTTTGGCAGTTTTTTTTTGACTGTTTATTGAGTGTTTCAATTGTTTTAATTAAAGGAAAACCATGACACAAATCATCATTGACCATCATCCAAGTCAAGAAAAACTGGACCAACTAGGCGTTTCTAGTTGGAATATTTGGGATTGCCCACCATCCAAATTCCCTTTGAATTTTGATATGACTGAAAAAGCCTATGTGTTAGAAGGTGAAATCCATGTAACTCCAGTAGGTGGAGAAACCGTTGTGATTCGTGCCGGTGATTATGTGGAGTTTCCACGTGGCTTGAAGTCCAATTGGGAAGTGACTAAGCAGTTAAAGAAACATTACAAACATTTCTAATGTTTTAGTGAGTGTAAACACAAATAAAAAAGGGAGCATTAGCTCCCTTTTTTTGTAGTGCTGTCTTACTTGTTTACGCGGTTTTTATATTCCAAGGTGCGCGTATCAATTTCAATCTTGTCGCCCACGCTACAGAAAAGAGGCACAGGCAACTCAAAACCGGTAGAAATACGTGCTGGCTTCATCACCTTGCCAGAAGTATCACCTTTAACGGCTGGCTCTGTGTAAGTGATTTCTCTAACAACAGAGTTGGGTAATTCAACAGAGATGGCTTTGCCGTTATAAAACACCACTTCGCACTCCATGCCATCTTCAAGGAAGTTCAGCGCGTCAGTCATGTTTTCAGATTCAACTTCGTATTGGTTATATTCAGTATCCATAAATACATACATAGGATCTGCGAAGTAAGAATAAGTAACGTCTTTCTTTTCTAATACCACGACATCAAATTTGTCATCGGCTTTGTAAACACTTTCGCTAGGAGCATCAGTCAAAAGGTTTTTGAATTTCATTTTTACAACGGCTGCATTTCGACCAGACTTGTTGTACTCGGTCTTTTGCACCACCATTGGTTCGCTACCAATCATCACTACATTACCAACACGGAGTTCTTGCGCTGTTTTCATAATAATCCTGCAAATTGTTCGCTATAAAAAGCCGCGCATTATACCTGAGTTTTGTAGAAAATTGACGAAAAAATAGGGTGTTAGCTAAAAAATACAGCTTGGCATTTCTGCAAGTAAAAGGATTTTCATAGGTATTTTAAAAATGCAGTATTTAAGCCGCATTGCAGTGAGTTTTTGGTGTAAATAAAACTGCCGGAGAAGCATGAAATCTGCTAGAATTTGAGCTGTTTTTTGCTATCAAAAACTAACCCTTTATAACTACTCAATTTTATATAAAAAACATGGACCAATTCGCCAAAGAAACCCTGCCCATAAGTCTTGAAGAAGAAATGCGCCGTTCTTATCTTGATTATGCGATGAGCGTAATCGTAGGACGAGCATTACCTGATGTACGTGACGGCCTCAAGCCAGTTCATAGACGCGTTTTGTTTGCGATGCATGAGTTAAGCAACGATTGGAACCGGGCATACAAAAAATCTGCGCGTATTGTGGGTGACGTTATCGGTAAATATCACCCCCACGGTGATACTGCAGTTTACGACACCATCGTGCGTATGGCGCAGGACTTCTCACTGCGCTACATGTTGGTTGATGGTCAAGGTAACTTTGGTTCTGTTGACGGGGACAATGCTGCTGCGATGCGATATACGGAAATTCGTATGTCACGTATTGCTCATGAATTACTCGCAGATATTGATAAAGAGACGGTTGATTTTGGTCCCAATTATGATGGCTCTGAAGATGAGCCACTCATTATGCCGGCCCGTATCCCGAATCTGCTTATCAACGGTAGCTCGGGTATTGCCGTGGGGATGGCGACCAATATTCCTCCTCACAATTTAAATGAAGTATTGGACGCTTGCTTTGCTTTATTGGCCAATCCTGATATGTCCGTCGATGAGTTGATTGATATTGTCCCTGGCCCAGATTTTCCAACTGCAGGCATAATCTATGGCACTTCTGGTGTGCGAGAAGGATATCGCACTGGCCGTGGCCGTGTAGTGATGCGTGGTCGCACCCATGTTGAAGACATGGAAAGAGGTAATCGTCAGTCACTGATTATTGATGAGTTGCCCTATCAGGTGAACAAGAAGACGCTGATTGAGAAAATCGCTGAATTAGTCAATGAGAAGAAAATAGAAGGTATTTCCGATTTACGCGATGAATCTGATAAATCAGGTATGCGTGTCGTTATCGAGTTGAAGCGCGGTGAAGTGCCTGAAGTTGTCCTCAATAATCTATACAAACAAACGCAGTTGCAAGAAACCTTTGGTATGAATATGGTGGCCTTGCTTGATGGCCAGCCCCGCCTGCTCAACTTGAAGCAAATGCTTGAGGCATTCTTACGTCATCGTCGTGAAGTGATTACGCGTCGAACAGTATTTGAATTGCGTAAAGCGCGTGAGCGTGGCCATGTATTAGAAGGCTTGGCTGTGGCTTTGGCAAATGTGGATGAGATGATTGCGATTATCAAAGCAGCCGCTACGCCACCTGATGCTAAACGAGAATTGATGGCGAAAGCTTGGCATTCACCTGTGGTCGAAGAAATGTTGAAGCGTGCCGCTATGGAAGCTTCACGTCCAGACGGTCTTTCCGTTGATTTCGGCATGACCCCTAATGGATATCGTTTATCCGATGTACAGGCGCAAGAAATTCTACAAATGCGTTTGCAACGTTTAACAGGTCTAGAACAAGACAAAATCGTCAATGAATATCGTGAAGTGATGGACTTGATTGCTGATTTGCTCGATATCTTGGCGCGTGCAGAGCGTGTTACTCAAATTATTATCGATGAGTTGACACAGATTCGTCAGCAGTTTGGTGATCAGCGTCGAAGCGAAATTGTCCATAACGCTCAGGACTTGTCATTAGAAGATCTCATTACCCCACAAGATGTGGTGGTGACCTTGTCTCATACAGGTTATATCAAATCTCAGCCGCTTGATGAGTATCGCTCACAACGTAGAGGCGGCCGAGGCAAACAAGCTGCAGCAACTAAAGAAGATGACTTTATCGATAAAATGTTTGTGGCTAATACCCATGATTACATTTTGTGTTTCTCTAGTCGCGGTCAAGTTTACTGGCTGAAAGTCTATGAAGTTCCTCAAGGTGGACGCGCAAGCCGTGGTAAACCGATAGTGAATCTGTTCCCCTTGCAAGAAGGTGAAAAGATTAATGCCATCCTGCCGATTAAAGAATTTGACGAAGAGCACTTTATCTTTATGGCGACTTCGATGGGCACTGTGAAGAAGACCGCGCTCATTGAATTCTCTAACCCTCGTAAGAGCGGCATTATTGCTATTAATCTAGATGATGGCGATTATCTCATTGGTGCAGAGATTACCAATGGTGCACAGGATATTGTGTTGGTCTCCGATGGTGGTAAAGCAGTATGGTTCGATGAAGAAGAAGTGCGTGCTACAGGCCGAAGCTCGCGTGGGGTTCGCGGCATGAAGTTGCAAGCAGATCAACAAGTACTTTCCTTATTGGTGGCAGAAAACGATCAGCAAACAGTTTTGGTGGCCACTGAGAATGGTTATGGAAAACGTACTGTCTTGGCAGATTTCCGTCACTCTGGCCGTGGCACACAAGGGGTGAAAGCCATCGCTATCAGCGATCGTAATGGTCGTGTGGTCGCGGCCCGCTTGGTGGGGGATGAAGACGAGATTATGTTGATTACCACAGGCGGCGTTTTGATTCGCACCCGTGTAAAAGAAATTCGTGAACTTGGTCGTGCTACCCAAGGCGTTACTCTGATTAATCTTGGTGAAGGTGAAAAACTATCTGGACTAGAGAAAGTGGTCGAGTCCGGTGAGGATGATGAAGAATAAGCGATAGCGCATGAAGCCCATTTTCAATTTTTCAGCTGGTCCTGCTGTATTGCCTAAAGAGGTGCTTATTCAAGCACAGGCAGAATTGCCTGATTGGCATGCTTCTGGCATGTCTGTGATGGAAATGAGTCATCGCGGCAAAGAGTTCATGCAAATCGCGGCAGAAGCCGAGCAAGACTTGCGTGATTTGATGCAGATTCCGCAACAGTATCGCGTACTATTTTTGCAAGGCGGGGCGCATTTGCAGTTTTCCATGGTGCCGCTCAACCTATTGCGTAACAAGTCTAGTGCCGACTATGTCAATACTGGCATTTGGTCCAAAAAAGCTATTGATGAGGCAGCAAAGTTTTGCCAAGTGAATGTCGTTGCAAGTAGTTCAGACAAAAACTACAGCTACGTGCCCGATTTAGCCACCTGGCAACTTAATCCCAATGCCGCCTATTTACATATCACATCCAATGAAACCATAGGTGGAGTGGAAATGTTCACCCTACCTGATAGTGGCGAAGTTCCATTGGTTTGCGATATGTCGTCGCATATTTTGTCTCGTCCCGTTGATGTCAGTCGCTATGGGCTGATCTATGCCGGTGCACAGAAAAATATCGGTCCAGCCGGACTTACTATCGTCATTATAAGAGAGGATTTAATAGGTCATGCTGCCAGCAGCGTACCGACGATGCTGGACTACAAAATCCATGCTGAAAATGAATCCATGTATAACACGCCACCCACCTATGCGATTTATATGGCGGGTCTGGTGTTTAAATGGCTAAAACAGCAAGGTGGTCTGGCTGCTATGGAGCAGCGCAATATCGAAAAGGCCAATTTGCTTTATGATTATATTGATGCATCTAATTTCTATCGCTCACCAGTCGCGCTAGAAAATCGTTCACGTATGAATATTCCTTTTACTCTGCCAGATTCAAGTATGGACGCAGCTTTCCTTCAAGCAGCCCAGCAGCAGGGTCTATTGCAATTAAAAGGACATAAGCTAGTCGGTGGTATGCGTGCTTCTATTTATAACGCCATGCCTATCGAGGGAGTGCAGACGCTAGTAGCGTTTATGCAGCAGTTCGCCAAAGACAACAAATAGAGCGAGGCATGCCATGAAACAAGACGATAGCCAACTAAAACAACATCGCGATCAAATTGATGCCATCGATGAGCAATTGCTCGATTTGGTCAATCAGCGAGCAAGTCATGCCCGGCAAATCGGTGAATTGAAGGGTGGAGGGCCAATATACCGTCCTGAGCGCGAGGCTCAAGTCTTAAGACGCTTGGTTGAGCTCAATCATGGCCCCTTACCAGATGAAGCGATTACCGCCATATTCCGTAGTGTTATGTCGAATTGCCGTACTCTAGAAAAGGCCCTGACCGTTGCTTTTCTGGGCCCTTTGGGGACATTCAGCGAAGAGGCAGCGAATAAACAATTTGGCGGTTTATCTGCGCCTATGCAATGTGCTTCTATTGATGACGTATTTCGCATGGTGGAGGCAGGACAGGCCGACTATGGTGTTGTGCCAGTTGAAAACTCAACTGAAGGTGCTGTTGGTCGCACGCTAGATTTGTTGACTGCTACCGGTTTAAAAATTTGCGGAGAGATTACCTTGGCGATACATCATAATCTTCTCAGCCAAGAAAAAGATTTGAATCAGATTAGCAAGGTTTACTCTCATAGCCAGTCGCTTGCGCAATGCCATGAGTGGCTGCATCAACATTTACCAAATGCAACCCTACAAGCAGTCTCGAGTAATGCAGAAGGCGCTCGATTGGCTGCAAATGAGCAAGGGGTGGCAGCTATTGCTAGTGAACGTGCTGCAGAGTTATTTGGTTTGCAAGCATTAGCAATGCATATTGAGGATGATCCAAAAAATACCACGCGTTTTCTGGTGTTGGCATCGCATGAGGTGGCGGCTTCAGGTAAAGACAAAACTTCATTGTTGATTGCGACCAAAAATGTGCCTGGCGCAATGGTTTCTATTCTAGAGCCACTGGCAAAGAATCAAGTGAGTATGACTAAGTTTGAATCACGCCCAGCCAAAATGGGCTTATGGGAATATGTGTTCTTTGTCGATATTGAAGGCCATCAACAAGATGCAAAAGTAGCAAAGGCTCTCGCGGAAATTTCTGAGCGAGCGTCTCTACTCAAAGTGTTGGGTTCTTACCCATCTGCTGTGATTTAAGAGGTTAAACGTGTCTGATTTATGTGAATTAGCTCCATCCTATATTCGTTCTATCGCGCCATATCAACCTGGCAAGCCGATAAGTGACTTGGCACGCGAAATGGGACTGAAGCCTGAAAATATTGTGAAACTAGCTTCCAATGAAAATCCTTTAGGTCCAAGCCCTAAGGCTTATGAGGCGATGCAGGAGGCGATAGGAGATATTGCTCGATATCCTGATGGGGGTAATGTAGATTTACGGGCAGCCGTGGCTGAGAAATTTAATTTAGGTGTAAACCAGCTCGTCTTTGGCAATGGATCTAACGATATTTTAGAGTTGGCTGCTCGAACATTCTTGGTTGCTGGTGATGAGGCAGTGTTTTCGCAACATGCTTTTGCCGTTTATCCGCTGGTGACACAAGCCGTTGGGGCCAAAGGTATTGCGGTACCTGCTAAAGATTATGCCCATGATTTGGATGCAATGTACAAAGCGATTACTGCAAAAACGCGACTGATTTTTATTGCCAATCCAAACAATCCAACCGGCACACTCATAGATAAAGCTAGTCTAAAAGCTTTTATCGATCAGGTACCTCGCTCCATATTGGTGGTGTTGGATGAGGCATATGACGAGTATTTGTCTGAGCTTGATAAATCAGAGGCTTTGAATTGGTTGGCTGAGTTTCCACATTTATTGGTTTCTCGCTCATTCTCAAAAGCCTATGGCCTAGCTGGATTGAGGCTTGGGTTTGGCGCGACTAGTCCTGGTATTGCAGATTTAATCAATCGAGTCAGACAGCCGTTTAATATTAATAGCATAGCGCAGGCTGCTGGGGTTGCCGCATTACACGATCATAACTATCTAGCCCGTAGTCGTGCCCTGAATCAGGCAGGCATGGAACAAGTAACGCAAGGCCTGAGTGAGCTTAAATTAGAGTTCATTCCATCCTATGGTAACTTTGTTAGTTTTAAGGTCGGCGATGGCGCCGCAGTTTATCAGAGCTTGCTAAAGCAGGGCGTCATTGTGCGTCCAATCGCGAATTACGGCATGCCTGAATATTTGCGGGTTAGCATTGG
>RFPI01000020.1 GCA_009926205.1 Methylophilaceae bacterium | reverse complement strand
GCAGCTCGGCTAGTAAATTTGGTCACTGCCTCAGCCAAATCATCCAAGCTACAGACCGTCTGACCAAAGCTACGCGAACTGAGTATTTGTTTTCTTGCAGGGCGGATTTGCTCTAAAGCAATGGCGCAAACCCCATTCAGCTCACTGATTGTTTTCGCCATCACAACACTAAACTGTCCACGCAGATAACTCACATCCGCTTGCTGCAAATCATAGACGGTGTGGATTCCTAATTTTTTTAATTGAGCACTTAGTCTATGTCCCACTCCCCATACTTCAGATACATCAATCGACTGCAGTAGATGCTTTAAGCTATCCGCACTCAACTGATTTAAATTACACACCCCATCGAATTGGGTCATTTTTTTGGCACAATGATTAGCCAATTTGGCCAAAGTTTTAGTGGCACCTATCCCTACACAGACAGGCAGCCCGGTCCACTGCAAAACACGCTGACGGATTTGTTGTCCGTAATCCGCTAAATCTCCTTGAATTCCAGTTAAGTCTAAGAAGCATTCATCAATAGAATACACCTCTTGTTGCGGGCTGAAATCGCGTAATAAAGACATGACACGATTGCTCATGTCTGCATATAGCGCATAGTTGCTGGAGAGAGCTTTCACACCATGTTTCTTTGCTAGAGGCTGACATTCAAACCATGGCGCGCCCATACGAATACCGATTTGCTTTGCTTCATTGCTACGCGAGATAGCGCAACCATCATTGTTGGATAACACAACCAAAGGTTGATCGCGTAATTTTGGATTGAATACTCGCTCACACGAGACATAAAAATTATTGACGTCAATTAATGCAATGCTGGGACGTGCAACAGTCGCAGGAATACCACTAGACATGATTATTTGAAACGACGAAAAGAACCGGTGACAACACCCCAAATTTCGAATTGCATACCTTCTTTGATATCAATCGGCGCGTATGCACCAGTGCTATTGGCAGGGAGCAATCGGATACTGCCATCTTTTTTACGACTCAGCGTTTTGACAGTAAACTCACCATCGACTACCGCCAATACAATATCCCCTATCGCGGCGACTTTAGAGCGATCGATCACCGCTTTATCGCCGGGCAAAAGACCAACATCCATCATGGATTGACCCTGTATCGTGACAAAGAAAGTGGCATCTTTTTGATCGATTAAAAAATCATTTGGATCTAAGCGCTTTTCTACATGGTCATCTGCTGGACTAGGAAATCCTGCGGCGACTTTGGAGCTGAACAGAGGAATCGCAAGAGGCGTGGCATTTTCAACAGGAAAACTGAAATCTCCTACCGAGTCCAAATCGGCTCCCAATTTTTTCTTTTGATAGGCAGCCAAAAAATCTTTAATCACAGCGCTTTGACTAGCAGGCACTCGCAATACTGATGTTGGCTCGCGAAATTTTCCAGTGCCCACTTTACGGCCAGCCCCCGGTGCACGTTTACGAGATTTAGATAATGACTTAATGTTCATGTAATTATTGTAACAATAATTAATTGCTAGGGTCAAAGTTTTCTTTTGGCAAACAATCATTATGGTTTCTGAATATTTAATATACTATTCAGAAATGAAAATAATTTTTTCAAAAATAACGAGTGTATTCGCGCTAATGATTAGCGTCGGGTATGCTTTAGCCGAGCAAGATGCCAATACAGCCGTATTCGTTCCTCCTATCCAGCAAAAAAATTCTTATTTAGAGCTTGCGCATAGCCAAGATAAATTAAGCGGTGATTACCAAAACTGGCGATCCAATCAAATGAATCTTTTTCTCTCTCTGCCACAAAAAGACAGTTTATCGATTGAGCTCAATCGAACGCAGCGTTTTGGCTTGCAAGATAGCTCGGTTTATTTAAATTACACGCGCCCCATGCAAGGTGGTGCGGCAAATATCGAGCTGGGCTATACCCCAGAAGCTGAGTTTCTATTCAAACGTATGTATGGCGTAGGATGGAACGGTGTCATTGGTGGGGGTTATGGCTATATCCTAGCCTATCGTCAGCGTAGCTATCGTGACACTTTGTCTGACAGCATGAATCTGACTTTAGAAAAATATTTCAGCGACTATCGTATTGCTTATACCAACACTATCTCCAGTATAGACAAAAGCCAAACCGAGCAATCTCATCGATTACAATTACAGTGGATTGGTGAAGCCAATAATCGTTTAGGCTTGACCTATGCAAGCGGAAACGAGCCCGTCTACTTGGGCCCCAGCTCACTCACAGCAGCACATGTCAGTACAGTACAGATGGACGCTGTATGGTGGGTGAAAGATATTGGAATATCTGCAGCGATTTGGCGCGTGGTACAAGGAAGTTTCTACGAGAGAACAGGAGCACAACTTGGCTTACGACTGGCTTTCTGATCCTTGGCTACAATTTGTAGGCTATCTTTGTTGCTTTCTCATTTTAAGTATTATTAGTTTTTTATTTATCATCGTCAGCAAGCACTTCAAAAGACAAGCGCAATTACAACATCAAATACAACTGGAAAAATTACTCTCTGCGCTAAGCGCCAAGCAATCCAAAGACCAACTCATCTATCAGCTTAACCAGCTTACTCATAGGCATCCGTTACAGACACTGACTGGATGGGTAGCGGTGATGGAGCAATCCAGCATCAATCAACAAGCACAATACGCATCTGCTTTTCATTTGACAGATTATGACGCGATGATAACTCGCGCATTACAGAGTAAGCATATTCCTACGCAATGCCTTGCAATTCAAATGATACGGTTATTCGATTTGAAACAGTATGATGATATTTTGCTCAAGCTTCTGCACTCACAGGTACTCACCCCTTATGCCATCGCAGCATTAGCAAAAACCCAAGGTATTCGTGCCGTTGACTTGATGGTAAATGCCTATGAGCAGGACTATTTATCTAATAGTCAGTTGCTGACCGCCTTTGCTGAATTACCATTGCCTTCCATTAAATTAGCGATTAATAAACTGCAACATCCAAAAATTCGAGCACTGATATTGCAGTATTTGGAGATTCCCACATGAACATTCAACATGTGATTTCCCCAATGATTCATCATGTAGAAATGTTTTTTCATGTGCATTTGTTAATTGCTTTTCTGTCCTATTTATTAGTCGCAGTTTTGTTGCGCAAACATCTCAAACATATTCGTTATCGTGCTTTAGATATCCAGCGCGTTCCGCTCGAAAAATTTAACTATCCCAAAATCTCCATTGCCATTCCAGCGTTCAACGAGATGCACTGCATACTTGATACGATTCATGCTGCACTCTCTTCAGACTACCCAAACTTTGAAGTGATTGTATTAAATGATGGATCCATAGATAAAACACTGGAATTATTGATTGAGCACTATGACCTCAAGAAACTTTCCAAGTTACCAAAATCTCACATGAGTCAAACGCCAGTGTTAGCAATGTATCAATCTCATTTAGACCCTCGATTGAAGGTGATTGATAAGGTGCATTCTGGAAAATGGGATACGCTCAATTTTTTATTTGGCTACAGCGATGCAGAATATATCTGCGGACTAGATGCAGACTCCATCGTCACACCTGATGCTTTGCGCAAGATGATGGTGAAATTTATTGATAGTCCAAATCTGATTGCATTAGGTGGAGCCATTATTCCTAGCAATGAAGTCATTATTCAAGATGGAAAAATCCGACGCAGAAAAACCAAACAACCTATGTTCGTGGGTGTGCAAATTATTGAATACTTACGTTCATTTACTAGCTGGAGAACTGGCTGGTCTTATCTAGATGGCTTGTTGATTATTGGCGGAGCACTGACCATTTTTAACAAACAAGCGGTAATTAAAGTAGGTGGTTACCGTAAAGATTCTATTTGTGAGGATTTTGAACTGATTCTTACCCTGCATGATTACTACATTAATCATGGGCTGCCCTACCATATTTGGACTATCCCTGATGTGATTTGCTGGACTAGAGTTCCTATCACGCGCACTCAGTTAAAAAAGCAGCGAATTCGATGGATGTGGGGTGCACTACAAAGTCTCAGTTGGCATCGCAACCTCGCCTTCACACTTAAAAGCCCCATGATAGGTTGGTTTTCTTTTCCACATCTAATTTTCATTGAAACCTTTGCTCCTATCATAGAATTTATAGGTCACATTTGCTTTGTGCTTGCGGTGGTTTATGGCCTGCTATCCTACCCATCTCTTTTAATTTTTGGTCTGTTGGTATATTTAATTACAGGTTTTTATTCTTGGTATTCTTTGGCCATCAATGACTATTACATGCACAGCTTCACTTCGATTTGGCAAATTATTCGACTAGGCTTCTTTGGGCTCATAGAGCCCCTAGGTTATCGCCAAAGAGATGCTTATTGGCGACTGATTGCATGGTTCAAGTGGCTGACACAAAAGCAGATTGAATGGCGTTAACTGGATTGATGAGTGGTACTTTTTTGTCTAGACGACTGTCTACATTTATCAGAGCAGTATTTCACCTCATCCCAAACCTTTTCCCATTTTTTACGCCAAGTAAAAGGCCTGTTGCAAACAATACATAGCTTCTCCGGCAAATGTTGTTTTTTGACACCTTTCATATTGACCTTTCATTCTTGAAGTAACGGAATATTTGCTCATCATCATTGTCTAGCGCTCGCTATATCTGCATAATCCACTAAGTTAATCTTTGACACATTCTAAGCAATATCGCTTGACCATTAGGAGCATACGGTGAAATCTTTATACACCAAAGAACATATCCAATTACAAACCGAATTCAATAGCCGTGGCTTGGCAGAATTGATGGATCAAGGCATTGCCCACGAAGTCCTAACAGATGATGACAAAGCATTTATCAGTAGCCGAGATATGTTTTTTCTGTCCACTGTAGACTCTGATGGTATGCCAACAGTTTCCTATAAAGGTGGCCCGATTGGCGTCGTCAGTATCATAGACGATACGACGCTGGGCTTTCCTGGTTATGACGGTAATGGCATGTTTTATTCAGCCGGCAACATTGTCGGACAAGGCAAGGTGGGATTACTGTTTATAGACTTTGAAACACCTCATCGTGTTCGTGTGCAGGGAACTGCCACCTATCATCGCGAGCATCCACTGATGACGCATTACCCCGAGGCACAGTTTTTTGTCACCGTAGCCATCGCACGCATTTGGCAAAATTGTCCACGCTATATTCATCGCTACCAACGAGTTGAGCCCTCCAAATATGTTCCTGGTGTTTGCGATACCACCCCCCTAGCCAGCTGGAAGCGTATCGATTTGGTACAAGATTTAATTCCAGAAGAGCAGCGTCAACAAGCCAGTGCAGAGGGCATTATCGAGATTGATGCGTGGATGGAAATGGTAAAGTCAGGCAAAGCCTAACTGCGTTTCAATCTCTGCAATACAAATTGCTCTAGCGAGTTGACCGCTGAGTTATTAAAGTCATGCTTGAGTAAGGAGACATGAATATCCTCTAGGGCTGGGACATGTTTATTTTGGTCCAATACTCCTAACTCATTGGGCACCATATTGTGCGGCAACACCGTCACCCCCATCCCCGCTCTCACCGCAGCGACCGTACTGGCATAACTTTGGCTGGAAAATACGATACGCCATTTTCTGCCAATCTCTTCTAATGCTTGGATAGCACGACTGCGATAAACGCATGGGTATGGCGATAAAACCAAAGGCAGGCTGTCATCCTTATCCAAATCAAATAAATCTGGATTGCCAACCCAGTCCAAACGCTCTGACCAAACATCTATACCATTAGGGAAATGCTCAGGTCTGCTCATTTTCACCACCACCATATCTAACTCTTTATTTTTAAATTTCTCATACAGCGGCAGGGTCAAATCACATTCAATATGCAACATAATTCTTGGATGTAGCTCAGAGAACTCGCTCAATACCTCTGACAAAAACACACTCGCAAAGTCTTCTGGCAGACCAAATCTCACTTCACCCTTTAGCTCAGGATGCTTAAAGTAATCCACCAGCTCATGATTCAGATGCACAATTTTTTTGGCATAACCCAGCAAGGCTTCACCATCCGGCGTGAGGGTCAATTGTTTGCCACGCTCAAATAATTTCCTGTCTAGAAAATATTCTAATTTGGAGATTTGTTGGCTCACTGCAGATTGCGTTCTTCCCACTCGCTGTGCTGCCCGTGTAAAACTCGCTGTTTCAGCGACTGCCACAAAGCATTCCAAAGTCAATGTGTCCAAGTACATTATTAGATTTCCTAATTTACTAAATTAAATAAATTCGTTTTTCTAATAATATAGCTTGATTTAACATGCCCATCAAGTTTTTAAAGATAGTCAAATTGGGAGTACATGTTGAATTTACCGCTATTTAATTTTGATGCATTAAGCCTACTCATGATTTGTCTGGTAGGTTTCATTGGGCTTGTAGTCGGCTCATTCTCTTTGCGATATATGGCAGGGGACAGAAAAAAGAAAGCATTTTTTGTTCAACTTGCTTTGTTAATTAGCAGCATTTCAATCCTTGTCAGCGCTGATTTTATGCCCTTACTAGTACTTGCATGGTGGGTATCCAATTTATTGCTATGTCGCATCATGTTGCATAAGTCCGAGTGGGCAGCAGCAAAAGCTTCTGCGCATTTGGCCCTAAAAAACTTTACTCTAGGTGCCATTGCGCTTGCATCTGCAGTCGCCATCCTCGGTTGGTCTAGCGGAACATGGCAAATCTCAGCATTGAAATTTTCCAGTATCCCGACTATGGCAATGGCCTTTTCTGGTGTCCTCATTCTCATTGCGGCTTTGTCACAATCTGCAATATGGCCTTTCCATCGCTGGTTACTGAGTTCACTCAACTCTCCAACCCCAGTCTCCGCCCTTATGCATGCTGGCTTGGTGAACGGTGGCGGATTCCTGATAGCGCGATTTGCCTTTGTCTTCTTAGAGCAAGCTTGGTTAATGCAGTGGGTGTTTATATTGGGCTCTATCACTGCATTGCTGGGAACTTGTTGGAAGCTAATGCAGCATGATGTGAAACGTATGCTTGC
Organism: Methylophilaceae bacterium; assembly: GCA_009926205.1. GTDB lineage: Bacteria > Pseudomonadota > Gammaproteobacteria > Burkholderiales > Methylophilaceae > RFPI01. Next base: position 15,916 of record RFPI01000020.1, on the reverse strand, counting down.
ATGCTCCACGATGGGTCAGATGGGCTTTATGTTAGCGGAGTGTGGGTTGGGATTGTTTGCCGCGGCTATCTCTCATCTCATCTGGCATGGCATGTTTAAAGCCTATTTATTTTTAAATTCTGGGTCAGCCGCCACAGAAAAACGGGTTCTGCTCAATACCCATCCATCAAAACTACATTTCTTGATAGCTATTTGTCTGGGTGGATTGGGTGCGATTAGCTTTGCTTATGTCAGTCAGCGACCATTGCTGCCGCATGACACATCCTTATTCATCCATGTATTAGCTTGGGTAGCTTGTACTCAAGGCGCTTTGAGTGTTCTTCAGAGTCAATTCAGATTTAATTTACTGATTGCCGCAGCAGTCAGCGTTTTGATCGCCATGATTTACGCCGGCAATTTGAGCCTGATTGAATACCTGCTTGAGCCTATGCAGATTTTGGTTCCACAAAGCATGGTTGCGATTCACTGGATTGTTCTAGGTTTGTTATTAATTGTTTGGTTGCTGATGTTTCTCAGATACATGCTTCCAGAACAATCCTATGTTCCTGGTTGGCGCTTGCGTCTTTACGTCAGCATGTTGAATGCCAGCCAGCCAAGTGCAAAAACTGTTACCGCTCATAGAAATCATTACCAATATTAAAGGGCAGACATATGAAATTTTTTGGTCAAGAAATTAAACATCCGGAAAAGTTGGATTTACATCAATTCAATGATCATGCTCATCATGATATTGAAAATCTAAAACAGGATATTCATTCAAGTTGGGGGAAAATCGCTCCAACTTGGCCATTGAAAAATTTGATTGCCGTCAATCCACTGATGGGCTTTGACTCGCTGCCCTTTGAGCAAGCGCTGGTTGAAGCTGAAAAGTATTTCTTACAAAAAGAAATCCCACAACAAATGTTGGAAGTGAATCGCCACAGTATTAAATGGCTTCAAGCATTCTATGACCAGGGTCAATCCAGCATTGCAATGCCATTACGTCACCTCGGTCTGCTGCATAGCACTTTAATGTTGCTCAAACACGACCGTTCCTTAGTCCAACGTGGCAGTTGGCAACAAGCTTGGTTAGAAGCCCTGCCAGAAAGCGCAGAGGAAATCATTCAATCCTGCTTAAGTTTTTTAAATATAGAAAAAGATGATTACGCGTTAATGATGACTCTAATGCTGACGACTCTGCCGGGTTGGTCTGCATATACCAAGTATCGCTGTGAATGGGCTGATGCAGCTGATCAGCAACAACATGTCGTGAGCGAGAGTGAATATCTTGCTTTCCGTTTATTGCTGACTTGCTTGATATGGCCAGATGCTCAGGAGTTATTAATTTGGCATCACACAATTTCACCCAATCAAACCAACCAAGATAAATTTTTGGATGGGCTACATAAGAGCGAGCAACAGTATCAGCATCGATTGCTGAATCAATTGAGCAAACAAAAACCACCAGTGGACATGCATTGCCCCTCAGCCCAATGGATTTTTTGTATCGATGTTAGATCAGAGCCATTTAGAAGAGCGCTCGAGTCAACTGGGGATTATCAGACCTTAGGATTTGCTGGATTTTTTGGACTGCCTATTTCGGTTCGGGATCAAATCACTGATGACAACTACGCTTCTTGTCCTGTGCTTCTAAAACCACAGTTCGAAATTCAACAATCTCCCTGTTGCGACCATGAGCATCATCAACGTGGGCATTTGCGTATGCAAGGCTTGAAGAGAATTTATCAATCCTTGAAATACAATTTCACCACACCGTTCAATTTGGTCGAGACACTAGGTTTGGCTACAGGTCTATGGATGGGACTAAAGAGTTTAGTGCCCAATCTAGCACTAAAACTCAAGTCAACAGCCTCACAAACCATCAGGACGAATTTTGTCAATGATATTGATATCAGCGGGATTCCGCTTGAGCAGCAAATCAATCAATCGGCCAACGCATTAAAAATGATGGGCTTGTGTAAAAACTTTGCACCGCTTGTGATTTTTTGTGGACATGGCAGTGCGACACAAAATAATGCATACGCGACAGCCTTAGATTGCGGCGCATGTGGCGGTAGACACGGTGGAACCAACGCCCAAGTGCTTGCCAAAATGTTGAACCAATCAAGCGTTAGAAATGCGCTAGCAGAGATGAATATCATCATCCCTGATGACACTGTATTTTTAGCAGCTCAGCACAACACTACAACGGACGAGGTGGAAATATTTTCTGAGGAGACATCTGATCATTTTGCTCACAACCTAGAAAAAATAAAAAATGATTTAGTCCAGGCTCGTCATAAAAATAGCGCGTGGAGACTGGCGCAACTTTATCCGCAAAAGTCAGATGCACAACCAGCGCTTACAACTCAACATCACGCTCAAGATTGGGCGCAAGTCAGACCAGAGTGGGGCTTATCCAAAAATGCCAGCTTCATCATTGGCCCAAGATGGCTGACACAACAGGTCGATTTAGAAGGTAGAAGCTTTTTGCATTCTTATGAATGGAATGAGGATAAAGAGGCAAGCTCACTGACCACTATTCTGACCGCCCCAATGATAGTGACACATTGGATTAACTCACAATATTTCTTCTCCACTTTGGACAATATCGCATTCGGCGGAGGAAGCAAGATAAGCAAAAATATCACTGGGAAAATTGGCATCATGCAAGGCAATGCCAGCGACCTGATGCATGGATTGCCATTACAGTCGGTATTTAAAAATGATGATGAGCCCTATCACGAGTGTTTGCGTCTAAGTGTAATGGTTTACGCACCGCATGAAATGATCAAGTCCGTCATAGACCAACACAGCAATCTGCAAAAATTATTCGCCAACGGTTGGATACATTTGTTCTGTTTAGACCCTGTAAGCAAACAACAGTATCAATTATCTCAGGAGCTTGTATGGACGCCTTTGAATTAGCAGCAATTCCAAAGTCAGTTTACCAAGGTGAATGCTTTGTGATTGCGACTAAGCATCATAAATCCATCGCACTTGCCCCCGCATTTTCCAGCAGATTGGGTGTAGGCATGATGGAATATTATGCAGACACAGACAAACTAGGCACATTTTCGGGAACGACCCAAAGGAAATTAAGCCCCATCGAGGCTGCCAAACAAAAATGCTTATGGGTACTTGAAAGAACGAATGCTGATTTTGCCATCGGCAGTGAAGGGAGTTTTCATCCTCATCCCGACATGCCATTTATCAATGCGAATCATGAAGTACTGTATTTCATGGATAGAAGAAATAATATTGAGATATATGAAACCTCTATTTCAACAAAGATTCATTACTTTTCAGAGATTGTCTCTTCACAAGAGGAATTACTGAATTTTGCTAAACAGGCTAGATTTCCCAGCCATGGAATATTACTTTGCCCCTTCCCTAAACATGCTGGTCAAAAATTCTTTCAAGAAATTACCTCTTTTGAGAAACTGATTCAGTATTTCAATGAAGCAAAGAAGCTTTCTAGTGAGGGTAAAGTCTGGGTAGAAACTGAGCTTAGAGCACATTTAAACCCGACCAGAATGAAGCATATCGAGCAATTGGGACATCAGTTAATTGACCGTCTTATAAGTCATTGCCCTCAGTGCAAAGCCCCAGGCTGGGGTCAAAAAAAGCTTTCTACGGGACTTCCTTGTAAAGACTGTGGCAGTCCGACGAATGCAATTGCTGCTGAAATGATTAGCTGTTCGCAATGTCAGCACATTGAGGAAAAATCCTATATGCCGGGTGAAAATGCAGATCCTAGGCTCTGCCCAGTATGCAACCCATAAAATGGAGATTTAAATCGCCTTTAATTTAATCCTTATAATTTTTATTTATTAATTTGCGGAACTTTTCACTTTAAATAGTTTCATATGAAAATATTTTATTCTTAATTTTTTGAATAAATATTTGTTTTTGAATATTTTTAAATGCAGATAATTACTCAATTAAGTTTAAAGTAGGTAGTTAGTTCCTTTTAATTAATAAGTAAAGTTACACCATGATCCAAATCTAAGGAGGTTTAAATGTTTAAGGACTTAAAATTATCATTAACAAATAAGTTGTTAGCAGTAACGTCGTTTTTAACCCTATCATCTACAGCATTTGCTGGTTCAGACTCAGTTCTACAATCAAGTGATTTCGTTGGTATCTCTTTCTGGTTGATATCCATGGCTTTGATTGCTTCTACAGCTTTCTTCTTTCTTGAACGTGATCGCGTTGCAGGCAAGTGGAAAACTTCTTTGACTGTTTCTGGTTTGGTAACTTTAGTGGCAGCAGTGCACTATTTCTACATGCGTGATGTGTGGGTTTCAACTGGCTCAACGCCAACAGTATATCGCTACATTGACTGGCTAATTACTGTTCCACTACTCATGATTGAGTTCTATCTAATCTTAGCTGCTATTGCTAAGGTACCAGTTGGCGTTTTCTGGCGCTTGATGATTGGTACATTGGTAATGTTGGTTGGCGGTTATGTCGGTGAAGCTGGTTACGTAGATGTAATGCCAGCATTTATCATCGGTATGATTGGCTGGATCTACATCTTGTGGGAAATCTTCGCTGGTGAAGCTAGCAAGATCAACGCAGGCAAAGCACCTAAGAACGTTCAATCTGCATTCAGCTTGATGCGTTGGATTGTAACTATCGGTTGGGCGATCTACCCAATTGGTTACTATGTTGGTTATTTAACTGGTTCAGATCCAGCAGACAGCATGAAGGCTTTAAACATTGTTTATAACCTTGCTGACGTACTAAATAAAATCGCCTTTGGTGTGATTATTTGGTCTGTTGCGGTTTCCGAAAGCGAAAAAGCTTAATTGTTAACTAATTAAACGTGGGGGCGTAGTCGCGATTAACGTTACTACGTCCCTCATTCTGAGGTTGAATATGTCAGCTCAAACATTAGTTAACCACCCCAATCATCAATCTCTAGATACATGCCTAGAGAGCTTGATATTAGAAGTGGATGCTTTAATATCAAGCTATTTAGCGTCAGTTGATGAACTCTCTAAAGGTCAGCGTAACATCGCTGAGCAAGCAGCGCGATATCATTTAGATACCCCCGGCCAAAAGGTTAGGGCGCGTCTGTGTTTGCTTGCCTGTCAGAAGCTCAATGTGAATCACCACGATATGCTGATACTTTCAGCGGTAGCGGAATTGATGCACAACGCATCCCTTATTCATGACGATATACAAGACCGCGATGATATTCGTCGTGGGCGTGAAACTGTGTGGAAAAAGTTTGGTACCGATATCGCCATCTGCGCAGGTGATCTGCTGATTTCGGCGGCTTATGGCATGCTGGCTAATCTGAGCGATAGCAAAGCCCTACCGAGTCTTATCAGCAAGCTCAGTTCACGCACTGCCTCAGTCATTAACGGCCAGTGCCACGATATTGAATATAAACAATATCCAAGCAATTCTCTGGATGTATACCTAGATATCGCCAAAGCCAAATCTGGTGCATTACTCAGCTTGCCAATTGAGTTAGCGCTCATTGCTTCCGGCAACAAACAGTTTTTAGATGTGGCAGTCCAAGCTACACAAGCATTTGCGGTTGGTTATCAGATGGTGGATGATTTAAATGATATTGCCAAAGACGCTACCAATCATGCTGGTGCTAAATCGCTCAACATTGTATTCGTGCTGGCTGATGCAGGCATCAAATCATCGGTTAATGAATCCACTGCATTAGCAAATCAATATTTGTCCGAAGCCATTAGGCTTGCAAAACAACTTCCCTACGAAATAGGGGAGTTATTGGTAGATTATGCAGTGCGCCTGCAAGGACAAATTGTGCATGTCATCGAGCAGTAAAACTAATCACAGTCCCAAACAGGCTATTGTCATTGGTGCAGGCTTTGCGGGAATCGCCTCCGCCTTAAGACTTCGCGCAAAAGGCTATCAAGTAAAAATCATAGACCGTTGCAGTATGCTGGGTGGTCGAGCACAAGTGTTTACTCGAGGAAAATTTAAGCATGATGCTGGTCCAACCGTCATCACTGCGCCTTTTCTATTTCATGAGTTATTTGAATTATTTAACGAGAAACTCGAAAGCTATCTAACGCTAGTACCGCTCACTCCTTGGTACAGATTTTATTTCTCTGATCGCACTACCTTTGATTATGGTGGATCGCTAGAAGATACATTAAGTGAAATCGAAAAATTTGAGCCCAAAGACAAGCAAGGTTATTTACGCTTATTGCATCACTCCAAAGATATCTTTGATATTGCTTTCACCCAACTCTCTGCCGTGCCTTTTCATCGCTTCTTGCTGATGATTCGACTCATACCAAAGTTGATTGTTTTGCGAAGTTACGAAACTGTTTGGAGCATGGTTTCTAGGCATTTAAAGCACCCCAAACTAAGACAAGCATTTTCTATTCAGCCGCTATTGGTGGGTGGCAATCCCTTCTCAACCACCAGTATCTATGGGCTCATCCACTATCTAGAGCGAGCCTATGGAGTTTACTTTGCCATGGGTGGCACAGGAGCAATTGTCAGTGCGCTAGAAAAACTAATGCGTAAACACCAGATAGACATTCATTTAAATTGCACGGTAGAAAAAATTCTAGTGAAAGATAAAACAGCCCAAGCTGTTGTTCTGTCTGATGGCACACAACTGAAGGCTGATATTATTGTGTCGAATACAGATGCGTCACATTTATACAGCGAAATGTTGGAAAAAAAAGATGTCACAGTGATGCCGCGATTAAAGCTGAAGGCAGCCAAATATTCGATGGGACTGTACGTACTCTATTTCGGTACCACTCGCCAATATCCAGATGTTGTGCATCATACGATTTGGATGGGCAAGACCTATCAGTCATTATTGCGTAATATCTTTGATAAAAAAATATTGTCAGAAGATTTTTCGCTGTATATCCACAGACCCACTGCCACTGATAGCAGTTTCGCCCCAGCCGGCTGTGATAGCTTTTATGTGCTATGCCCAGTCCCCAATTTGCAAGGGGATATAGATTGGTCTGTCGAAGGTGAGAAATTAAAACATAGAATTATTGACGCACTAGATCAGACTATACTGCCTGATCTAAAACAGCACATCACAGAAGACTTTTTTATGACGCCTGCGGAATTTAAATCTGATTACCTCAGCACCCACGGAGCAGGATTCTCCATTGCCCCAATATTTAGACAGTCGGCTTGGTTCAGATTTCATAATCGCGGTGAGGGGATAAAAAATTTATATGTGGTGGGTGCAGGCACACACCCAGGTGCAGGACTTCCGGGAGTGCTCTGTTCCGCCAAAGTCATCGATCAATTAATTCCTGCAGCGCACGACGCATAGCTTACTCAGATGATGACCGATGCCTATCAAACAGAGTCAAACTTAATTCTCGCCAGGCGCGGAAAAACTTTTTTTTGGGCAAGATTCTGTCTGAATCAAATTCAAGCAAGAGAGGCGACTAGACTATATCGTTTTTGCCGATATATCGATGATATTGGCGATGATAGCGTGGACGCCAAACAGGCGAAAAAAGATCTCAGCCATATTATTGAGTCATTGCGCAGTGGAACTTCACAGAATCCCATCGTAAGAGATGCCATCAATCTCTTTAAACAATATCAAATTGAAGTCGACATCCCGATTTTATTAATCGAAGGTGTCATTTCTGATTTAGATGAAGTCGCCATCAAGGATATTGAATCACTGTTGATTTATTGCTATCAGGTGGCCGGCACGGTAGGCATCATGATGTGCAAAATACTGGGCGTAAAAAATCAAGCTGCCTATGCGCATGCCATTGATTTAGGGGTAGCGATGCAACTCACTAATATATGCCGAGATGTCAAAGAGGATGCGCTGTTGGGTAGGCACTATCTACCGAAAACCTTACTAGGTAACCTTTCACTCAATACGCTTATGCAGCCTGATATGCAAAGCCAAATGATGATCACCAATGGGCTCAAAACATTACTCGCATTGGCTGACCAATATTACGCAAGCGCAGCTAAAGGCTTTTGTTTTCTCCCACTGCGAGCTAGGTTTGCTATTGCCCTAGCCGCCAAACTTTATCAGCAAATTGGCGTTGTATTACGCAACAATGACTATCAGTATTGGCAACAACGTGCTTATGTTTCTACCCCCAATAAAGTGCTGTTAAGTTTGGGCTGTATCGCAAGCCACCTAATCAATCCATTGTTTTATCGCTATCAATATCATCATTCCGCGATACTGCATCAAAGCCTGAGATTACTACCCTATGCCAATACAAGAGAAATATGATTTAGTCATTATTGGTGGCGGTTGCGCTGGCTTAAGTTTAGCCAGCCGATTGGCTGAGTATGGCGACAAGGCCCCCAAAACATTAATTATTGAGCCGCGAACCAGCTATACCAATGACAGAACTTGGTGTTTTTGGGATACCCAGCAATCTGAGGGAAAACACATCCCGAATAAATCTTGGAATTTCTTTGAGATTAAATACGCTGGAAAATCCAGCGTATATGATTGCCAAAGTGCGCCCTATCAAATGCTGCGTAGCGATCAGTTTTATCAAACCATGCTTAAAACAATTGCGGGCAATGCCAATATTCAGTTGAGACTTGGTCAGAAAATTTCCAAAAATCCGCGACATATCGACCACAAATGGTATTTGCAATTAGACCATCATCTTATCTCTAGCAAGATGATTGTGGACACACGTCCAGCGCAGGATATATTGGAAGATGATGCTGTGCTGTGGCAATCATTTCTCGGTATAGAAGTAAAACTCAAGAAAAATGTATTTGATCCAGAGAAATTAGTGCTCATGGATTTTGACGAAAACTTTACCCAAGGTCTTGGCTTTGTCTATGTATTACCCAGCAGCAAAAATCGCGCCTTGATTGAATATACCGTATTCTCAAAAAACAGATTATTCGAGCAGGATTTAGCCCCATACTTAGAAAACGCCCTCTCCAAATATCTGGGTGAAAATAACTTTGAAGTCACTCATCAAGAGCATGGCATCTTACCCATGGGCAATAAATTCATACCAGACCAACGGCAAGAAAGTTACTTGCGTGCTGGTTTGTATGCTGGGGCAGCACGACCAAGCTCAGGTTATGCCTTTCAAAGAATCCAGTCTTGGGCACAGCAATGTGCAGAGAGTTTGGTATTGCAATCCAAATTAAAAGCGCAGCCAGAAGATAAGAAATTACAGCAATTTATGGATGCCTTATTTCTTAAAGTGATTCGAGAAAATCAATCTATCGCTGCAAAAATCTTTCATCGATTGTTTCAAAAATGCGATACATTATCTATTATCAGATTTATGTCAGATCAAGCCAGTTTGAGAGAGTGCTTGAATATCATGCGATCTCTGCCGACCTTACCATTTCTTAAAGCACTACCCGCTTTTATGTTTGGTATGGATTCAGACTAATCCCCAAGCTATCCGCTAGATAATATGCGTCAGAGCAGGGGATATGACGGAAAAATTATGCATCAATGGATTAAAACGCAAAGCAATTTTTTTATCATCGCCAGCATAGCGCTGATAGTGATAGCGCATGGTCAGGATATTAGCCAATCACTGGCTCTGTTTTTTGGTCTGATTTTATTGGTGATTATTTTTGGCGTACCACATGGATCTCTGGATGTTTTATTTGCCAATCAACACTATCAATTAAACGACATCAAAAAATGGCTAACGTTTATTGGCCTATACAGTCTGACTGCATTCATCATCATCCTGATTTGGAAACTTGTTCCAAGTTTGTTATTTATTGCCTTTCTCATCTTATCCGCGCTGCATTTTGCCGATGATATTTCTTCGATGAGCGATCGATATCAGGCTGTCCCTCGCTGGGAAAATCTCATCAAAAAACTATATGGGTTTAGTTTGATTGCAGCCCCAAGCTGGCTCTTTGCGCCACAATTGAGCAGCTTATACGCCATGATTGTAGATGAAAGCAGCGCTGCTAATATCGTCGCCATTTTGCAATGGTTATGCGTACCACTCATCCTAGTCACCATCAGCCTATCAGTGATTTGTAAAATGCAGTATCGGAGTTTGCTGGAAATCATCACTGCATTTTTACTGGTCATTTTGCTGCATCCTATATTGGCATTTACCATTTATTTTTGTTTGATGCACAGCGCAAGACATCTCATCAGAAGCCAGTTTTTTCTCAAACACTATTCCCAACGTGACTATCTACTTGCACTGACATTGCCTACTTTAGCCGTGATTGTATTTGGCTTATTGGCTTGGCATTTTCTACCGCACCAGTCCTTGCAAAGCGATATCGTCAAAATAGTATTTGTAGGCTTGGCAGCTTTGACTGTGCCTCATGCTTGGCTGCTTAATCGCGCAAGATTTTATCAGTGGTTGAGATTCCATCGTTAGCCTGTCTGCTTGAAAAGATGGATGAGTGCCATAAAAAAAGCCTACTCAATCGAGTAGGCTTTTTTATCTCGCAACTGACTATAACTATAGCAAGGCTACATCGACCAAGTTATCACTGAAGGTCGTCGAGTGACCCATATCACCGAACTCGGCAGAGCTAATACAATTGACTGTACCGTTGTTTAACTGTCGCCAATATCCCAATGTGGCGACCACAATACCAGCGTTTACATCCTCGGAAATTTTTGCCACTGCTTGGAAAGCACCACGGTCATTAAACACTTTCACCAGCTCGCCCTCTTTGATATTACGGGCAGTGGCATCCAGTTGATTAATTAAAACAAACTGTTCACCTTGGCCTTTAATTTTTTCACCTACATTGGCATAACATGAGTTCAAGAAACCATGACTCTTAGGAGAAATAATATTCAGCGGATACTTAGCAGCTAAGGCTGGGTTTGTATCGGGTGACTCTCTTGAGGCCACATAATCTGGCAAGGCATCCAAGTCCTCACCGGGCTGGAAGCCATCGTACATTTGGCGGAAAGGGCCAGCGACGAAATTCTTTGCACCCTCAACCAAGAAATGACATTTGCCTGTTGGTGTTGGAAATTCCCCTTTGGCATGACGCGCTCTAACATCTTTATCGCCAAATGCTTTGAGTCGAGCGAAACCGTGTTGGCGTAGATAATTCAAATCGATGCCCTCACAAGTTGGCGAATTCCAGTCCACATAATTTTCTAGACATTCGCTGTCATTCCATTTGAAATTATCTTCGGTAAAGCCCATCAACTTGGCCAAACGTCTAAAAATTTCATTGTTCGGAATTGCCTCACCGGGTGGATCGATACATTTTTGGTTATAGGTCAAATACAAGTGGCCCCATGACAAAATCATATCCTCCTGCTCAGCACCCATCGCTGCTGGCAAAATAATATCCGCATAAACAGCGGTGTCAGACATAAAATGTTCAGCGACCACCAAGAACAAATCTTCTCGCGCCAGACCTTTAGCAATTTTGTCTGTCTCTGGTGCTTGGGTAAGTGGATTGGTATTCCACACCATCATGGATTTAATCGGAGTCTTTAATTTCAGCTCGCCCGTCAGCGCACGACCCAACTGCAAGTTATTCACCACAGGGGTGCCTTCTGGAATTAAATCTGGACGGCAAATCACATCAAATTTATAGGGGTGTTCCCACACAGGGAATTGTAATGCACCCCCTCCAACATGACGCCAAGCACCGATTAAGGCTGGCAAGCATGTCACCGCACGGATCGCTTGGCTACCGCCGTAACTTCTTTCTAATGCCACACCCAATCGAATGGCAGCGGGAGGAGTCGTTGCATACTCTCTGGCAAATTTGCGGATATCCTCTGCTGGAATACCGGTAATTTTTTCCGCCCATTCAGGGGTTCTATCTTTGGCGCGTTCTGCTAACTCAGCAAAACCAACGGTGTAATTGGCGACATAATCATGGTCGACCAAATCTTCCTTGATAATCACATGCATCATCGCCATTGCCAGTGCACCATCGGTGCCGGGCTTAGGCGCAATATGCCAATCAGCCTCTTTCGCAGTCTTGGATGCATAAGAGTCCACAACCACCACCTTAGCGCCCTTTTTCTGCGCCTCATGGATAATATGCCAATGATGTAAATTGGTGCTGACTGAATTACAAGCCCAAATCACAATGTATTTAGAATGGATAAAGCTTTCTGGATCTACGCCAGCAGTTGGACCAACCGTCATCAACCAAGCGGTACAAGAACCCTCACCACAGAAAGTACGCTCACACACCGTAGCACCCATACGATTAAAAAACGCATCACCCCCATTTAAACCATGCACCAAGCCCTGATTGCCCAGATAGCTATTCGGCATAATCGCGTGTGGCCCATCACTAGCAATAATGGCTTTCCACTTCGTCGCAATTTCTTCTAAGGCTTCATCCCAACTGATACGCTTAAATTGCTTGCTGCCTTTAGGGCCCGTTCTTTTCATCGGGTAAAGCAAGCGATCTGGATGATAGTGACGTTTCTCATAATCTTTTAATTTGACGCACAACCCACCTCGGGTCATGGGATGCTCAGGATTGCCAGCAACAGAGATAAGCTTGTTATCTTTTACTGTATAAACCATGGAGCAAGTATCAGGACAATCATGCGGGCAACCCCCATGAAAGGTTTGAATATCAACTGGCTTGTTCATCAAATACCCCCTCAATCAGCAAGTAAATTCAGACTCAAAATAACATTTATTTTTATCATTATTCAGTTGGTTACTTTATAACAAAAATGCAATCTGCTCATTAACCATGTCAGTCATCTTATTCACCAATCTAATCGTCCCCTACTAGCTTATTTTAGAAACTAATCTATGATGTCGATTAAAATCTCAAATCAACAGCAAGTTTGTTGACGGAAAGTGCTCTGCTCAATTCTTAATCCGAGGGAAAAATGAACAACAGCTACCTACTTCTCAAATCCATCCATATTTTTGGGGTGATACTCCTGCTGGGCAATATCATCGTTACCGCATGGTGGAAATTCATGGCTGACAAAACCAAAAACCCAAGCATCATCGCTTTTGCCCAAAGACAGGTCATATTAACCGACTTTGTTTTCACCGCACCGGGAGCACTCATCGCCATCTTAGCAGGGGATTACATGGCTTATAGCAGCATGGCAGACACATGGAATATTCAATGGCTGACTTGGGGACGTGGATTGTTTATTGCCTCGGGGATTATTTGGATAACTGTTTTAATCCCAACCCAAATCAAACAATCTCGTATCGCGAGATCATTTAATAGCGCGACTGTAATTCCGGATGAATATTGGAAGCTCAGTAAACGTTGGAATATTTTTGGGGCGTTGGCTGTGGTATTGCCACTGATCAATATTTATTGGATGGTATTTAAGCCGGTTTGAGTTTGCGGTTAGATTATCTATCGATAGAAGTAAGTGGATTCCACCTAGTTTTCTTTTACGCTTAAGTAAGCTATCAATTTTAAAGCTAATGATTTAAAGTTTTCCTTTAAAGAAATATAGCCTGGTCATCATGTCAGATATCAAAACAGCAACAAATCTTTCCAATCAATTAACAAATGATATGAAGAATGATCATCGCCAACCATCAGGGCTGAAGGTAATTTTCTTTGCAGAAATGTGGGAGCGTTTTAGTTACTACGGAATGCGCTCACTTCTTGTTTTGTATCTAATCAACTCGCTTTCTTACACGCGAGATAACGCGCTTGCTTTGTACGGAATCTATACCGGACTTGTTTACCTTACCCCCATTTACGGTGGAGCCATTGCTGATAAGTATTTAGGCAAAAGAAGAGCCCTGTTAATTGGCGCTTTTTTAATGGTGCTCGGACATTTCTGCATGGCTTTTGAGTCACTGTTGTATCTAGCCCTGGGATTACTGATTGTAGGGAATGGTTTTTTTAAACCAAATACATCATCACTCGTGGGCGATCTTTATGGCCCTGGTGAGGAAGGTAAAAGATCAGCGGGTTATTCCATCTTCTATATGGGGATTAATTTAGGAGCTTTTTTAGCTCCTTTAGTTGCTGGCACCTTGGGGGAAAAGGTCGGTTGGCATTATGGCTTCGCATGCGCAGGAGTGGGCATGACGATTGGAGTAATTCAACTTTTAATGGGACAGGACAAGTTAGGCCGAGCAGGATTAAAAGAGCATCAAAATCCCGTTGATTTTTCTGATGCTCAATTACTTTTGACATGGGTAGGGGCTTCTGTTGCGTTCGTTTGTGCGATTATTTATGGATTCCAGTTTTTTAGCCCATGGTTGGAATTACTCTCTAAAACTCAAAAAGTAATGCTTGAGTTATCTTTATTAGCAGGGATATTAGTTTATTTACTTAATTCAAAATCAAATTCCCATAGCGAGGCATCCTCGCAAATTCCAGAATCTCACTCCCCAATTAGCCAATCAGAATGGGCTAGGGTAATAGCTATTTTCATTGTGATGCTTTTCGTGATTGTGTTTTGGACTGGATTTGAACAAGCCGGCGGCACTATGACCCTTTTTGCAGATAAAAATACTGATCGGGAGCTATTTGGGTTTTTAATTCCAGCATCGGCATTTCAAGCCATCAATCCTGCTTTGATTATTTTGTTGGCACCACTCTTTTCATTCATATGGACCAAGTTAGATAGCAGTAAATATTCATTAAGCGACGTTGGCAAACAATCCCTTGGAATGATTGTTCTTGGACTTGGATTTGTTGTCATGTCTCACGCTCAAAACCTATCAGAAACTGTGGGACTTATAGGACCTGAGTGGCTCTTTATGGTCTATGCAATACACACACTTGGCGAATTAATGCTCTCCCCCACAGGTCTAGCGATGGTCTCAAGAGTGTCACCCGCAAAATTAAGTGCCTTGCTGATGGGGGTTTGGCTACTTTCCAGTGCCGTTGCGGGCTATTTGTCTGGGATACTCGAGGCAATTCTGAGAAATAGTGATTTCTCTTTATACCCTTTTCTTGCGACTGTCAGTATATCTGCTGGCGTACTTCTCTTTCTGTTAAGTCCATTGTTAAACAGAATGATGAATAGCTAGAATTCTGAATAGTTCTATTGAGACCAAGTCTATCAAGCAGAATAAATTATTATTTTTGCCAGTAACCACATGTCGTATGTGATCCGAAATCGAAACACTGATTGATTTATTGCACCTGGAATTCTTGGACCTAATTCTTGCAATAATAATCATGCAGTAATCGAATCACTGAAATGGCTATATCACTACTCAGACTATAGTAAATATTCTTGCCTTCTTTTCTGGTACTGACCAAGCCTTCATTCCTTAACACTGTCAGTTGTTGTGAGAGTGTGGGCTGATGAATATCCAACAGATCTTCTAGCTCTTTTACGCACTTTTCACCGAGACTTATTTGGCAAACAAGCATCAGCCTGTCCCTATTCGAGAGAACTTTCATCAGGCTGCAAGCTTTATCAGCTGATGCTTGCATATCAGACAGTTTGATTGTTTTTTCCATTTAAGCAATTCCATTAAATATATTTACATATTATATCTTTTTATATAATATATGGAAATATTACATTACGAAGGGTATCAAACATGAGCAAAGTTTACAAAGAAATTACCAAAGATATTTCCAAATCTTTAGCCAAGCTTCGCGCGGAAGCTCCAGAGGTGATGAAAGGTTTCGGTGACCTAGCTACTGCGGCAACCAAAGATGGTGCGTTAGATAAAAAGACCAAGGAGTTAATTGCATTGGCACTTGGCGTTGCTGCTCGTTGTGATGGTTGTATTGGATTTCATACACAGGCATTGAATAGATTACATGCCTCTAGAGAGGAAATCATTGAAACTCTAGGGATGGCAATTTACATGGGTGGCGGCCCATCACTGATGTATGCCGCTGAGGCATTAACTGCTTTTGAGGAAGTAAATAATCCCTAAGAATTATGTCGAGTGAGGTGTATCGCGTAAACTACCCCCCGCACTAAGGCCAAAAAAAAGCTTACCAATCGGTAAGCTTTAATTATCATGTGATGTCACATGGTGCCGGGAGCCGGAATCGAACCAGA
>RFPI01000019.1 GCA_009926205.1 Methylophilaceae bacterium | reverse complement strand
AAGTCAATATTTGGCATCCAGAAAGTCGAAAATATCATACAGATCATCATTATCGTTTTAATCGCTTGTGTTCCGCTGACTTACCATCTCTAAGCGCACTTTACGATGAAAATAGCCGCACTGGATTTCAGGGAAGATTATTCATGAATGGTGAGGAAGACAGGTCAGGCGGAAGAGCTTTTGCGCATATTGTCAGCGGTCCGATGGCGGGGCAAAGTTTTGAATTGCCCCATATGGGTAAGTCCGCTTGGGAAAACATCGTGCTGAATCCTAAGTCGCAAAGAAAAACGATTGCTCTTGGTATGGATGACAGTCCTGGAGGCCAAGTCTATATGTTTGTTGGTGAAAAACGCGCTGATGGAAATCCTATTGAGCGAGCCGGGCTCTCGAATGGTGTATTGTATGGCTTGAAGAGAGACGGCAACACATTTTCTTGGCACTCCTTTGGTGATGTTTCAGCTTGGAGTGGAGAACAACTCGAGAAGGCTGGTCAGCAGGCAGGGGTGGTGAATTTTATGCGGCCAGAGGATGGGGCTTGGGATACACGAAACCCAAATATTTTTTACTTTGCCACTACAGATAAGATAGACGGCACAAGTCAATTATTCCAATTGAGATTTGAGGATATTTCAGCCCCGGAAAAAGGTGGTCAAATCCAAACGGTACTGAATGCTCGAGATATCGGTGCACAAATGTTTGACAATATTACGGTTGCCAGCGATGGGACATTACTGATTGAGGAAGATCCCGGAGATAATCCTTATATGGCGGGCATTTGGCAGTTTAATCCGATGACTGGAAAGGCTGTGAAAGTGGTTTCTGTCAGTGAACAAGCATTTAAAAATCAATCGAGCCAAGAGTTTTTGACACAAGATGAGGAGAACTCAGGCATCATTGAGGTGACCGATTTGCTGAGAAAAGCTTCTTGGTTTAAAGAAGGCCACCGCTATTACTTGGGCGCATTGCAAATTCATGCGAAATCAGCAGACATTGAATTGGTTGAGGACGGGATGCTATACCTGCTAGAGCAGCAAAAACAGTAATATCTAGCGATGCCCCTCTTTGGCCATATTGATCGAGTATTTAGGAATTTCCACCACCAAGTCTGTGTCACCCACGATGGCCTGGCATGATAAACGAGAAAAAGGCTCTAGACCCCAAGCCTTATCCAATAAGTCTTCTTCTTTTTCTTCCATTTCATTCAGGCTTTTGAAGCCTTCACGCACAATGACATGGCAAGTCGTGCAAGCACAAACTTTGTCGCAAGCATGATCAATATCAATATCGTGATTGAGCAGTGTGTCGCAAATCGAGACACCTTTGGCGGCTTCAATCACTTTGCCTTCTGGACAAAGCTCTTCATGTGGAAGAACGATTAATTGTGGCATGCTGTTTCCTTCATTAAAGCTTAACTAAATGTTTAACTGATTCAAATCTTGTCCGGCCAATACTTGTTTAACCGAGGCATCCATACGTTTTGCAGCAAAGCGTTCTGTGGCCAAATTGAGACTCTCGACCGCTGCATTAATCGCATCTTTTTTATCGCTGGATAAAAGCTCACGCAAGGTTTTCATTTGTACATGAATTTCACTCAGCTCGACTTCGCTTAACAAATCACTATCTTGATTGAGTGCGGCTTGAATCGCTTCTAATAGGCGCTCACCATCTACCACTGCTTCTCGAAGCGCGCGCGCGTGTTTGTCTTGCTCGGCTGCATCGAAAGAGGATTTCAGCATTTGGGTAATTTGTTCTTCGGACAATCCATAAGAAGGCTTGACCACGATATCTGCGGTGACTCCAGTCGATTGCTCGCGTGCTGATACCGACAGTAATCCATCGGCATCCACTTGGAAAGTGACGCGTATACGTGCTGCGCCAGCCGCCATGGGAGGTATCCCGCGCAATTCAAATTTAGCCAAGGAGCGGCAGTCGCTCACTAGGTCGCGCTCGCCTTGTAGCACATGGATGCTCATCGCCGTTTGGCCATCTTTAAAGGTAGTGAATTCTTGTGCCCTGGCCACGGGGAGTGTTGAGTTGCGTGGAATAATGCGCTCTACCAAACCACCCATGGTTTCCAGCCCCAGTGATAGTGGAATCACGTCCAGTAGCAATAAGTCATTATCACTGCGGTTGCCAGCCAGAGTATTGGCTTGAATCGCTGCGCCTAGTGCCACTACTTTGTCAGGATCTAGATTGGTGAGCGGCTCTTGCTTAAATAACTCTGCCACTGCATGACGCACATGCGGCATACGGGTCGCGCCTCCCACCATCACCACTCCATTCACTTGCTCAATACTCAGGCCTGCATCCATCAGCGCTTTGCGCGTCGGGTTAACAGTTTTGTTGACGAGCGGGTGAGTAATTTCAAAGAAGGTCTCAGCACTCAGTTTTAAATTGACCAACCTTTTTTCGCCCAGCTGTTGATCACCAAGCAGTACGGTAATATCGGCATAAGGATTTTCCGTCAGCCATTCTTTTGCCTCTCGTGCTTTGCTTAGCAGCAGTCGAGTGTCTTGCTGATTGAGTGGGGGTAATTGCGCTTGCTCCAAAATCCAACAGAAGATTCTATGGTCGAAATCGTCACCACCCAAAGCCGAATCACCATTGGTGGCGAGAACTTCAAATACGCCTTTGGCTAAGCGCAGTATGGACACATCAAAAGTGCCACCGCCCAAGTCATAAATCACATATACGCCCTCGGCGGCATTATCTAATCCATAGGCGACCGCTGCTGCGGTGGGCTCATTAAGTAATCGAAATACATGCAGTCCTGCTAGACGCGCAGCATCTTTGGTCGCTTGGCGTTGAGCATCATCAAAATAGGCTGGCACGGTAATCACCGCACCTGTCAGTTCACCACCCAAAGCTTGTTCAGCGCGTAACTTAAGCGCTTTGAGTATTTCCGCTGAAATTTCTACCGGACTTTTGATGCCAGCACGCGTTTCGATTTGTACCATGCCGCCGGTCTCGCCATCCAGATCTCGGAATTCATAAGGGATATGGGTGATATCGGGGATATCGCGCATACCGCGTCCCATAAAGCGTTTGATGGAGCTGAAAGTATTTTTCGGGTCTTGGCTTTGGCTGGCTAAAGCCGCATGACCCACCTCTATGGATCCGTCCTCACGGTATTGCACCACTGAAGGCAATAGTGCATGACCTTGCTCATCTGGAATCACACTGCTCATACCGCTGCGCACGGTGGCTACGAGGGAATTGGTCGTGCCAAGATCTATGCCTACCGCCAACTTATGTTGGTGCGGGGCAGCGCTTTGTCCAGGTTCAGCAATTTGTAATAAAGCCATAATTTCTTCGCTGTGATTTCTAAAACTGCTCAGCAGTGTGTTGTATGTCTGACAAGATTTTGTCGATAAAGCTCAATTCTCTCACTAAGCTGGCAGCCTGTGACCAAACTTGTTGTTCACAACTTTGCTGCAGATCTTGTTTGATTTGTTTCGCTTGCTGTTGAATGTCAGCTGACAAATCTAATAGGGCAGATAAATCTCGAGCATGCTTGGCATCTTCTAACGCCTCACGCCACTCCATTTGCAGCATCAAAAAATCTGCAGGCATGGCGGTATTGCTCTCATCCATCGTATCTATGCCTTGCAGTTGCAATAGATAGCGTGCTCTTGCGGTGTCTTGTTTGAGGGTTTGATAAGCCTCATTAGCGTAGGTGGCAATTTGCAAAGACTCGCGTTGTTGTTGCGCTTCTGCATTCACATAACGGTCAGGATGATATTGACGCTGAAGCTGTTGATACGCTTGAGCTAAGGCTTGGCTATCAATTGAATATTGCGCTGGCAGGCCAAACAGCTCAAAGAAATTTTGTTGAAGAACAGACATCATCAGCGCATCAGTGCGGGCAGCGGCTTAAACCGTAAAGCTTTCACCGCAACCGCACTCGTCTTTAACGTTAGGGTTGTTGAATTTGAAGCCCTCGTTAAGACCTTCTTTGGCAAAATCTAATTCTGTCCCGTCGATATACACCAAGCTCTTAGGGTCAACGAATATGCGCACGCCATGGCTTTCAAACATCACATCATCGCCTTGATGTTCGTCGACAAACTCCAAGGTATATGCCATACCGGAGCAGCCCGTGGTTTTAACGCCTAAGCGCAAACCCACTCCTTTGCCACGGTTGGCAAGGAATTTCTCAACGCGCTGGGCTGCCACTTCGGTCAGGGTAATCGCCATATTTAACTCTCTATTTCTATCGCTGATAAATTAGGCTTGTTGCTTAGACTTCAAGTCTTCAACAGCTGCTTTGATCGCGTCTTCTGCGAGCACTGAGCAGTGGATTTTAACGGGCGGCAAAGCCAACTCTTCAGCAATTTCTGAGTTCTTGATTTGTGCCGCTTGATCCAAGGTTTTACCCTTCAACCATTCGGTCACTAATGAGCTAGATGCAATCGCAGAACCACAACCATAGGTCTTGAATTTTGCATCTTCAATAATGCCTGCATCATTCACTTTGATTTGCAGTTTCATCACGTCACCACAAGCAGGTGCACCGACCATGCCGGTACCAACATGCGGATCGTTTTTATCCAAGGACCCGACGTTGCGGGGATTTTCGTAGTGATCGATTACTTTATCTGAATATGCCATTTCGAACTCCTTAGTGGGCAGCCCACTCAACTTTGTTTAAATCAATTCCCTCTTGGTGCATTTCCCATAATGGGGAAAGGTCACGCAGTTTACCTATCTTGTTCTTCATCAACTGTATGGTGTACTCCACATCTTCATCGGTGGTGAAACGGCCGATAGAAAAACGGATGGAGCTATGGGCTAACTCGTCAGAGCGTCCCAAGGCGCGAAGAACATAACTTGGCTCCAAGCTAGCAGAAGTACATGCTGAACCGCTGGATACCGCGATATCTTTCACCGCCATAATCAGTGACTCACCCTCAACAAAATTGAAACTAATATTGAGGTTATGCGGCACGCGGTGCTCGATGTCGCCATTCACGTAGACTTCTTCAATTTCTTGCAAGCCTGCTAATAATTTGTCACGCAAACGACGTATGCGTTCATTTTCTGTTTGCATTTCAACACGCGCTAAACGGAAAGCCTCACCCATACCGACGATTTGGTGGGTGGCTAAAGTGCCAGAGCGCATTCCGCGTTCATGGCCACCGCCATGCATTTGCGCTTCAATACGGATACGAGGTTTACGACGCACATATAAAGCGCCTATGCCTTTCGGGCCATAAGTTTTGTGGGCAGAAAAGCTCATTAAATCGACAGGCAATTGCTCTAGGTCGATCTCAACTTTGCCTGTTGCCTGAGCTGCGTCCACGTGGAAAATCACATTATTTTCACGGCATAGTTTGCCGATTGCAGCGATATCTTGAATCACTCCAATTTCGTTGTTCACCATCATCACAGAAGCTAATACGGTGTCAGGACGAATCGCCGCTTTAAATTTTTCTATGTCTACCAAACCATTCGCTTCAGGTTGCAAATAGGTTGCAGTAAAGCCCTCACGTTCTAATTCGCGCACAGCATCAAGTACTGCCTTATGCTCTGTTTGCAATGTGATTAAATGTTTACCTTTGCTCGGTGCATAAAAATGCGCGGCACCTTTGATAGCCAAATTATTCGACTCGGTGGCACCTGAGGTCCAAACAATCTCACGTGGATCAGCATTGACCAATTTAGCCACTTCTTCACGCGCATCTTCCACCGCAGTCTCTGCTTCCCAGCCAAAGCTGTGGCTGCGTGAGGCAGGGTTACCAAAATGCTCAGTCAAATAAGGAATCATCTTTTCTGCGACGCGAGGATCGACTGGCGTTGTAGCAGAATAATCTAAATAGATGGGATGTCTTGCTGTCATGTGATTACCTTCTTTCCATTACATCATTGCGACACCAGCCAACGTTTTCAAGCGTTGCTGCTGCTGTTGCAATACCATTAAAAATTCATCAATTTGTGCCATCGTGTTTTGTGCACTCAGGCTGATACGCACCGCGCCACGAGCCAAGTCGCTAGCGACGCCCATGGCCATGAGTACATGGCTAGGCTCGGTGCTATCGCTGGAACAAGCCGAGCCACTGGCCACGGCAAATCCGGCATTATCCAAAGCCACCACCATAGTTTCACCTTCTATGCCTTCGAAAGCAAAAAAGCTGGTGTTGTTCACACGCTCTGCACCTTGGCCAAAAATAGTAGCGCCCATCGCCGTCAAGCCTTGCTCAAGTCGATCACGCAATTGGCGACAATGCATTTGGTTGCTGTGCAAACGCGCGCTAATCAGTTCGCAAGCCTTACCAAAGCCCACGATAGCCGCGACATTTTCTGTGCCACTACGCAATCCGCGCTCTTGTCCGCCGCCATGTAAAAGCGGTTGGATATCTACGCGCTTATCTAATACCAAAGCACCTGCCCCTTGAGGGCCATAAATCTTGTGAGATGACAACGTCATCGCATCGACGCCCAGCTCATTAAAGTTGAGCGGGATTTTTCCTAAAGCTTGTACGGCATCGGTATGTACCAATGCGCCATGTTGTTTGGCAATCTTGGCCAAGCTGGCAACATCTTGAATGACACCAGTTTCGTTATTGACCAGCATCATCGATACCAAAGCGGTGGGGCGCTCAAGGTTGCTGCTTAAGCTATCCGCCATCAAGCGACCTTGGTGATCACACGCAATCACACCGACGCGATGACCAAAACGACGCAAGGCAAATGCTGGTCGGGTCACGGCTGGATGTTCGATCGCACTGACCAAAATCTGCTGGGCGTTGTCAGCTTCGTTACTCAAATACTGGGTACTCATGCCCATCAGCGCAAAGTTGTTGGACTCTGTTCCGCCGCTAGTAAAAATAATCTGCGTAGGATGCGCACCACAGGCATAAGCCACTTGTTGGCGTGCCAAATCTATCGCTTGTCTGGCGGCACGACCAAATCGATGACGACTGGTCGGATTGCCGTATTGGTGATGCAAATATGGCTGCATCGCATCCAACACTTCAGGATCGATTAGCGTGGTGCTGTTGTTATCAAAAAATACGCTAGCACTCATTAGTTGCCACCAATATTTCCCAGCGCAACTTCGGGTTTTTGGTTGGTAAATCGAACTGGTGCCACATGGTTTTGTGCAGCCAGCTCATGATTGCTGACTAAGTCGGCTAAGGAAATACCTGACAAATATTGCAAAATTTGTACATTTAAACTGGTCCACAAATCATGGGTCATACAGCGCTTGTCATCGTGGCAATTTTCATTGCCGCCACATTGGGTCGCATCGATTTGCTCATCTACAGCACTGATGATTTCGGAGACTGAAATTTGATTTAATTCTTTGGCAATCAGGTAACCGCCACCTGGACCGCGTACGCTTTTGACAAGACCGCTGCGGCGCAAACGACTGAATAACTGTTCTAAGTAAGACAGCGAAATATTTTGACGCTCACTGATACCAGCCAGCGTGACGGGCTTTTTAGCCTCATTAATGGCTAAATCAAGCATCGCTGTGACAGCAAATCGACCTTTGGTGGTTAAACGCATGGTAATGTCCCTGCAAAAAAATGAATTAACGCTAGTATTGACGCCATTTCAACGCCGCAAATTGTAAAATACCTTAATGCTTTAGTCAACTATTATGTCGGCTAAGTTCCTGACATTTTGAATATGTTTTTTTATGGCGGCGTTACGATTTGCGTTGGATGTTTTGACTTGAAATTTGTGCCTGCGGACTTTTTTGTTTGGGCTGGATTCCCGCCTACGCGGGAATGACGGTAAAGAAGGCGGGAATCCAGACAGAGACTAATAAGCAGGGAGTCCCTTAACGCTTCTTGATATACAAATCGGTAATCGTGCCTTCTTTCATTTCTGCGGCAAAACATACCGTCTCAGACAGCGTTGGGTGAGCATGAATGGAGAGGCCAATATCATGTGCATCGGCGCCCATTTCAATCGCCAACACCGCTTCTGCTAATAACTCACCTGCATTGGTGCCGACGATACCGGCTCCGATTAAACGATGGGTTTGCTTATCAAATATCAGCTTGGTCACCCCTTCGGTTCTGGAGATGGATAAAGCACGACCACTCGCCGCCCAAGGGAAACTGGCTTTTTCGATTTCCAATCCTTGTGCTTTGGCTTCGTTTTCTGTCACGCCTGCCCACGCCACTTCTGGATCGGTGTAGGCTACGGATGGAATAACCATGGCTTGGAATTCAACTTTCTCACCCGCAATCACTTCGGCTGCCACTTTCCCTTCATGGGTGGCTTTATGCGCCAACATGGGCTGTCCGACGATATCGCCGATGGCAAAAATATGCGGCACATTGGTACGCATTTGTTTATCGACGGCAATAAAACCGCGCTCATCCACATTGACCCCGGCAAGTTCAGCGCCGATGAGATGACCGTTGGGACGACGACCGATAGAGACTAATACGCGATCATATTTCTCTACCGTTTTTGGCGCATCCTGATTGCCATTCACGCCTTCAAAACTGACATAAATACCATCGGGTTTAGCTTCTATCTTGGCCACTTTGGTATTCAGCATAATGGCTTCAAAACGTTTTTCCATGCGCTTTTGCAAAGGACGTACTAAGTCGCGGTCGCAACCTTGAATCAAGCCATCGGTAAATTCCACCACGCTCACTTTACTGCCCAAGGCATCGTAGACCGTCCCCATTTCCAGACCGATAATGCCGCCACCGATGACCAACATACGCGCTGGGATATCGGCCAGTGCCAATGCGCCGGTCGAATCCATAATGCGCTCATCGTCAGGTGCGCCAGGGAATTTTGTGGCTTGTGAGCCAGCGGCAATAATTGCGTTTTGGAAAGCTATCGTGGTGACCTTGCCATCGGCAGCAGTCACGCTTATCTGATGTGGGCCAGTGAATTTACCCAATCCATTGACTACGGTCACGCCACGTTGCTTAGCCATGCCAGACAGGCCAGTCGTGAGCTTGGCCACAACATCATTGGCTTTCCAATCCCTTAATTGTTTCAGATCTATCTTGGGAGCGCCGAAACTCAAGCCGTGATGTGCACTTTCTTCTGCTTCAGTGATGACCTTGGCAGTATGTAATAGCGCTTTAGAGGGGATACAGCCCACATTCAAACACACCCCACCCAAGGTTGGGTATCGTTCGATTAAGATGACTTGTTTACCCAAGTCAGCTGCTCTGAATGCGGCAGTGTAGCCACCAGGACCGGACCCCAAGACCACCACTTCGCATTGCAGATCGCTGTCGCTAGGGACGCTGCTAACTGGGGCTGCTGTATTGGCTGGTGCACTAGTCGCGGCAGACGGGGCAGACGCTGGCGCACTGGCAGGAGTGGGTGCAGGTTCGGCTTTGGCTGGTGCAGCGGCGCTTTCCACCGCTTTTTCTAGCGTCAAGATCAAGCTACCTTGTTGCACTTTGTCGCCAACTTTGAGCTTCACTTCTTTGACGGTACCCGCTTCAGGTGCAGGGATATCCATAGAGGCTTTGTCTGATTCCAAGGTAATTAATGGATCTTCTTTAGCCACGCTGTCGCCCGGCTTGACCAGTACTTCAATCACATCCACACTATCAAAGTTACCAATATCTGGTACCAAAATTTCCACAAGCTGACTCATAACAACCTTTAGCACAAAATGAAGTCCATCATTTTAGCATTATTCAACTTCGCTCACTCAAAGCCCGATGAGCAGAGCGCATAGTAAGGTCGTATAAGAATGTCTGATGAAATAGTTAAGCCATTGATTTACAAAGGACGCGCTGCCAATAGCAATGTGGTGAGCCGTTTCGACTCGCATACGCGAGAAGCTTTGGATGATGGTTGGGGAACATTAGATGAGGATGCGCCACCCCTGCGCACAGAAGTGATGCTGGATAGCGCTAAAAGCGTCATTAACTATATCAACTCACCAGATATTCCTTTTGATCGTACGATTAATCCCTATCGAGGTTGCGAGCATGGCTGTATTTATTGTTATGCGCGGCCCAGTCATGCCTATTTGGGCTTTTCACCCGGTTTGGATTTCGAGTCGCGCTTACTGATGAAGCAAAATGCGGCTGATTTGTTGCGACAAGAGCTGGCCAAAAAGAATTATCGATGTGCCCCCATTGCCTTGGGGATGAATACGGATGCTTATCAACCGATAGAGCGCGAATATCAGCTCACGCGTCAAATTATCCAAGTACTCGCGGAAGCCAAGCACCCATTTACTTTGGTCACCAAATCGGCCTTGGTGGAACGCGATTTAGATTTAATCGCCCCGATGGCAGAACAGGGATTGGTTAGTATTTGGTTGACCATTACCACGCTAGACCGGCAGGTGGCAAGACGATTAGAACCAAGGGCTGCCGCACCAGAACGCCGTTTGCAAACCCTAGCAAGATTAGCCGAGGCAGGGGTGCCATGTGGCGTGATGGTGGCGCCAGTCATTCCCGCCTTGACCGATCATATGTTGGAGCAAATTATCGAGGCCGCCTATCAACAGGGGGTGCGTCGCGCTGGCTATGTATTTTTGCGTTTACCTTTGGAAATACATGAATTATTTGAACAATGGTTACAGCAATATTTTCCGCTCAAAGCCCAACATGTGATGAGCTTGATACGCCAAAGTCGTGGCGACAAAGCGTATCAGTCAGAGTTTGGAAAACGCATGGTGGGCGAGGGTATTTTTGCCGAATTATTAGCCCAGCGCTTTAAGCGGGTGTGTCAACAATTCGAGATGCAAGGCGAGCGACTGGATTTAAATACTGCTTTATTTCAAGTGCCAGCGCATTGGCAGGAACAAGCCAAAGCCGCGCGGGTAAAGGATACACCTCAAGGCAGCTTATTTTAGCGCTTGCGGGTGATCACGGCAGAGTCTTTTATCACCTCCTCATTTGTTGTTCACTATTCTTGCCCCTTTCTCCCAAGTCGGTTGAACTGGCTTGGGACTTTTTTTGTGTGCTTCGCACGCTTTTTGATTGGGCTGGATTCCCGCCTACGCGGGAATGACGAAAAGAAGCGCAGAAATGACGAAAAGGGCGCGGGAATAACAAATGGGGCGGGGGATGTAGGGATGGGACATGGGAATGACGCGAGGTGTCGGTGAGGTTCAGATTGTTGGTTGAGCTGGCTTGGGACTTTTTTTTGTGTGCTACGCACGCTTTTTGATTGGACTGGATTCCCGCCTACGCGGGAATGACGAAAGAGGCGCAGAAATGACGAAAGAGGTGCGGGAATGACGAAAGAGGTGTGGGAATCCAGCCTTCCACCCCGTCATTCCCGCGTAGGCGGGAATCCAGCTAAAACTAACAAGCACGTAATACCTTACCAATAAAAAGCCGGCAGACCACAAAGCGCCTGCATGCTAAACTTGCATCCTATGAGTCACCCTCTGACATTTCCCATTTTGCGTTTATTAGCCGACGGACGTTTTCACTCCGGCGAGGAAATTGCGCAGCACTTTTCTGTTACGCGCACCACCGTGTGGAGTGCGATACAAGCGGCTGAAAAACTGGGCGTGGAGATTTTTTCGGTGCGTGGTAAAGGCTATAAGTTGCCTAGGCCGGTGCAATTGTTGGATGAGCAAGCCATTATGCAAGCGATAGGCACTGAGCGTGCCTGGTTTCATGTGCAACTGCATGATAGTTTGCCTTCAACCAATAGCTTTTTAATGCAAGTGGCACATCCCAATCTTGCCCATGCCGCACCGCATGCCACTTGTGTGGTGACCCAGTTGCAGACGGCTGGCAAAGGCAGACGTGGGCGCGACTGGCGCTCAGCCTTGGGAGCAAGTCTGACTTTTTCTTTGTTATGGCGTTTTCAATGTGGCGCCGCCGCTTTGTCAGGCTTGAGCTTGGCGATAGGCGTAGGTTTAATCCGCGCCTTGCATAGTTTGGGGCTGCCGCAAGCAAGACTAAAATGGCCTAACGATGTATTGATTTGGCAGGGTGATTTTCCCGCCAAGCTCGCGGGTATTTTGATCGAGCTGCAAGGGGATATGGATGGCCCCAGCGCTGCGGTCATCGGCGTGGGCATGAATATGCATTTGCCAGATAGCGTGAAACAGCAAATCGATCAGCCGGTATGTGATTTATATCAATGGCTAGGGGCTGACATGGATGCCAATGTTGTGTTGGGGAGTTTGCTCAAACATTTGTCCGAAGTGCTCCGCGTTTTTGAGCAACAGGGCTTCGTTGCCTTGCGCGAGGAATGGTTGCAATACCATGCATTTCATCAACAATCGGTCAGGTTGTTGATGCCAGATGGACGTGAACAACTAGCCCAAGTGACCGGGGTGGGCGAGGATGGTATTTTGTTGGTGAACACTGCGCAAGGGGAACAACGTCTCGCGGCAGGTGAAATCAGTATGCGAGGTGTGGCGTGAAGTTATTAATCGATGCCGGCAACACCCGCTGCAAATGGGCTTTGATGTCGGATGCGGGTGAGTTGCAGTGCGATGGCATATTAGATGCAGCCCAACTTGATGCAGCCAGATTGCCACCAGCATTTTCTCAGGCGGATGCGATATGGATGGCGAATGTGGCAGGTGAACAAACCCTGCAGTTATTGCAACAAATGCTAGAGCCATTAGGCTTGCCTATACAACAACTGCAGGTGAGCGAGGTTTATCAGTCTTTGCGCAATGCTTATGAGCCTGTTCAGCAGTTGGGCATAGATCGTTGGTGTGCCTTGGTAGCGGCTTGGCAATCATTGCAGACGAGCGCCTCTGGCACAGCCTGTTTGGTGATTAATGCCGGTACCGCCTTGACCATTGATGCGATTGCTCACAATACATTTATTGGCGGCCTGATTGTGCCCGGCATACGCCTACAAACTCAAGCCTTAGCGCAATTGGCGTTTAGCCAAGCGCGCTATTCAACACTCGATGAGCACCCCATTGTGAGCCAAGGAAAATTGGCTGAATTCCCCAACAATTCTATCGATGCCTGTTGGAGTGGTGTCATCCAGTCTCTAATCGGCGCGATTCAAAGACAATACGCCTATCTGCAAGCGCGCACTCAAAGCGAGATTATTTGCCTATTGAGTGGCGGGGATGCTGCCATCATCGCAGAGCAATTGGCGCTAGAAAAAATTCCCTATCGCATAGAGCCGCATTTGGTATTGCAGGGAATTTATCTACTCGGCCGTCAGTCGAAATCCCATTAACCATCTTGTTTGTTGCGCGTCTCCAAGGAGTTCAATATGCCTGAGCAAGCTAAGCCACCTTTCCCTCCATTTGACAGCGTCACCGCAAGTCAAAAAGTACGCATGGCGGAAAATGCTTGGAATGGACGTGATCCAGAAAAGGTCGCCTTAGCGTATACCGAGGATAGTCGCTGGCGTAATCGCGCAGAGTTTATTCAGGGACGCGAGCAAATCATCGCTTTCTTGACACGCAAATGGTCACAAGAGCTGGACTATCGTTTAATCAAAGAGTTGTGGGCTTGTCATGAAAATAGAATCGCCGTGCGCTTTGCTTATGAGTGGAATGGCGAATGGTTTCGCTCATACGGCAATGAGAATTGGGAGTTTGCTGAGAATGGCTTGATGCGTGTGCGTCATGCCAGTATCAACGATTTGGCCATTAGCGAAAGCCAACGTTTATTCCAGTGGCCGCTGGGTATCCGCCCAGAGGATCATCCCAGTTTGTCCGAGTTAGGTTTATAGCGTGCAACTACGTCGTATCATTTATTTCATATTTTTCTCGCCTGTGGCGCTACACGCTGCAGATGCACCTATACGCACAGAGACGATAGACATCCGTGATGCCAATCCCACCAGCCAACAATTGAATGCCTTTAGCCAAAAAGTGGTGATAGACCGTCAGCAAATCGACAATATGGGCGTGATGACGGTGGGCGATGTGCTAGGCAAATTGCCTGGCGTGGAGGGATTCAATGGAGCACACAGAGCACGTGGTATGTCGCGTGACTCAGTACAAATGTTGGTGGATGGCGAGCGTCAGTCCGGCGGTACGATGGGAGTGTTATCACGATTGCCTGCCAGCGAGATAGAGCGTGTGGAAATTCATCGTGGTAATAGTGCTGAGTTTGGTGGCTCTTCTCCACTGACCGTCAATGTCGTGTTAAAAAAATCGTTGACCCAACAAGCCAGTGAATACAAATTAGGTCTTGGTGTACGTAAGGATGAACCTAATTATCAAGTCAGCTATACATGGAATGGTGGCGATAAGGATTTCTCATGGTCTTTGCCATTCACACTGTATACCAGCCGTACGCCAGTGAATACATGGCAATACAAAGACAGTAGCGCGCCCCAGTTTAATTGGTTGGAACAAACCGAGGGTATTTCGCGTATGTCACATTATGGGGTGAGCCCGAAATTGGTATGGCGTTTCGGTCGCGATAATTTGACTATCATGCCCATGGTGTTTTACGGTCCCAGCTCAAAAGATACCGAGGCGTCTATACAGGCGGACCCTCCTGGCACAAGCTTTCGTCGTTTGCATGAAGATGTTTTTAGCCGAATTTATCGTGTGCGCCTCAATGCCGATAAATACTTTGGCGAGAGCAAGCTGAGTAGTCGTTTGTCTTTCAATCATAGGCTTAACGACAGCAATACCACACGCTATTCCAATGAGCCCTCTGGCGATGTGTTTGGTAGCTTCAGCAATATCAATCGAGAGAATGAGTTGAATGCCGCCTTGCGTTTTGATCATCCTTGGGCAGAGCATTACCTAACTTTTTCTGCCGAGGTCAACAATTTACGTCGCGCGGATGAGCAAGCTGCAGCCTCTTTGAGTGCTTCGTTTGGTAACACTGCGTCGCAGTCCATCGAGAATATTTTGTGGGCTCAAGATGCTTGGAGTATCAATGATAAGCATGCGCTGACATCAGGCTTGCGGCTTGAGCAAGTACGTTTATCCTCGAATGGCAGTGAAAACCAAACCTCAGCATTGTTGCCCTCCCTTGCTTATCGCTGGCAACCTAATGAGCAGTATGTGATACGCAGCTCATTGGGGGCGGGTTTAAAAACACCCAAGTTGAATGAAATAACCAATGCGGCAGTGCCTAGTGTGGGGATTAATACACCCTTGGATGCTGATGTGCGCGGCAATCCGAATTTAAAACCTGAGCGAAATATCAATTTTGAATTGGCTTTAGAGCGTTATTTGGGCGATAAAAATAGTGTGCTGTCAGCCAATGGCTATGTGCGTTCCACGCAGAATTTCACCGAGCGCATTATTACCTTAGAAGGCGCACGCTGGGTAGATAGACCCCAAAACGTGGGCGAAAGCTTGCATTGGGGCTTGGAGTTAGACGCCAAGCTCAAGACCGATGGTTGGGCATGGCAAGGCGGCACCTTGCGCTCGCATCTGCTCATCCCACGTAACAGTGTTCAGGATGAGCGTTTAGATTTAACGCGTCGTGCCAAAGAGACGCCGGTGTATACCTTATCGTTTGGCTTGGATCAGACCATCCCACAATGGAAATCTAGCTTTGGCGTGGATGTGCAAATTTCAGGCAGAAGTGAAACGACTTTGCCAGATGAGCAATATGCGTTTACCAAAGCGCGCACCATGCTGGATGGCTATTTTCTGTATCAAATCGATCCCAAGTTAAACCTGCGGGTGGTCGGGCGCAATTTACTCTCGGCTGACACGCGCAGTCGCAATCGCTTTTTATCCGGATCGGAGGATTGGATGTATCGTATCAGCGATTACCAATACCCCAGTTTGATGGTGTTTCTGGAGGGTAGAATCTAATTGGAAAAGTTAGATTTTCTTAAAAGTATCGACATCAAACGCCTTACCAACTTCTGCATCGGCATCCACATCAGCGCCTAACTTATTCAACTGTTGCATCACTTCATGCAATTTGGCATCTTGCGCAACGGCATGATCCAACAAAGCATGAATCGCTTTAGACATAGGATCGTTTTCATTATCACTCACCGCATAAGCGGCAAAACCTATCTTTTCCGCCATTTTGTCGCGTTGCTGATTGGTCTCTTGATCAACAATACGAGCGGGTATCCCCACCGCCGTTGCACCTTGCGGGACATCTTTTACCACGACCGCATTCGAGCCAATTTTGGCGCCATTGCCTACGGTAATGGGACCCAGAATTTTGGCGCCAGCACCGACTACGACGTTGGCTTCTAGGGTAGGGTGACGCTTGCCTTTATTCCATGATGTTCCGCCCAAGGTAACGCCATGATACAAGGTGCAGTCATCGCCAATCACAGCGGTTTCACCAATGACCACGCCCATGCCGTGATCGATAAATACACGACGTCCAATATTGGCGCCAGGGTGAATTTCTATGCCCGTCATCCAACGCGCAATATGTGAGATAAATCGTGCTAACCAATATAAGCGCCATGACCATAGCTGATGGGAGAGGCGATGTATCATTAGGGCGTGCAACCCGGGATAGGTGGTCAATACCTCCCAATAAGTGCGTGCCGCTGGGTCGCGCTCAAATACGACGGCAATATCCTGTTTTAATTTTTGCAACATAGCCACCTCTATCACTCAGTATTACTTTAAAGGGTATTTCTGCAATGGATTTTGCGTAAGTTTTAATATACCACGCAGCATATCCAGTTCCTCTTTTTCGAGACCAGTTCGCGCATATATTCTGCGCATTCTGGTCATTAATCGACGCGGCGCTTGAGGATTCAAAAAACCTATATGCAGCAGAGTCTCCTCCAGATGCTGATAGAAACTTTCCATTTCTTCAGTGCTGGCCAATGCCGGTGTTTCTATTTGCGGTAGCGTAGACCCCAATGTTGCCATACGCAACTCATAACACATGACTTGTACCGCCGCAGCGACGTTCAGCGAGGAAAACGTAGCATCCGTCGGAATCATGGCAAGCAACTGGCATAAATCTAATTCACGATTACTTAAGCCCGACATTTCATTACCAAACACCAAAGCAACAGACTGCCCACTATTGGCAATACTTCCAGCACGAATAGCCGCTTCACGTACATCCACCAAAGGATGAGACAGCTCGCGCTTTCTAGCACTAAGCCCGACGGTCAAAACACAACCCGTCAGCGCCTCTTCGAGCGTGTTGCAGACGATGGCATTTTGCAATACGTCATCGGCATTGCTGGCCATCGCTGTTGCCTCTGGCGCTGGGAAATACTTGGGCTGTACCAAATATAATTGATGGATGCCCATGGTTTTCATGGCGCGCGCAGCAGCACCAATGTTGCCGGGGTGGCTGGTGTTGCTCATGACGATACGGAAATGTTGCAATGACATGGTCTAATTAATCGTTGGAGAGACAGGCGTAAAGCTTTAAAATGCTATTTTATCAGTTATTCTCGTTCTTTAACGTCAGCGTAAACTTAACACGCTTTTCGCTTGCCCATTTAAACCGTTGGCAAGCGCTATGTTTATGCAAAACCAAAGAAAGTAAAACATGCATCCTATGTTGATTAATGCCGTGAAAGCGGCACGCAAGGCGGGCGCGATTATCAATCGTGCAGCGCAAGATGTCAGCACCATCAAGGTGATGAATAAAACCTATAACGACTTTGTCAGTGAAGTCGATCATGCCTCAGAGCAGGCGATTATTGAAACACTCAAAGAAGCCTATCCTAACCATAGTTTTTTGGGCGAGGAAAGTGGCCAAGAGCTGAATAACTCTGAATACCTTTGGATTATTGATCCACTCGATGGCACCACCAATTTTCTGCATGGCTTCCCTCAATATGCTATCTCGATTGCACTGTTACACAACGGTCAATTAAATCAGGCTGTCGTTTATGACCCAACCAACAATTTATTGTTTACTGCCAGTAAAGGCCGTGGTGCTTTTCTCAACGATCGCCGTATCCGTGTCAGTCAACGCGCTAAATTGCAGATGTCATTGATAGGCACTGGCTTCCCATTCCGTGACTTTCAACATCTCGATACCTATATGGCCATGCTTAAGGACTTTATTCCAAAAACATCAGGTATCCGTCGCCCAGGGGCAGCAGCACTCGACTTGGCTTTTGTCGCGGCAGGTTGGACCGATGGTTTTTGGGAAATCAATCTATCCCCTTGGGATATTGCAGCGGGTGCTTTATTGATTCAAGAAGCGGGTGGCATTGTGGGCGATTTTGAAGGCAATGAGAGCTGGATACATTCGGGCAATATTGTGGCGGGTAACCCCAAAATCTTTGCGCAAATGTTGCAAGTATTACAGCCGCATTTGACGGAAAATTTAAAAACAGCAGCAGCGGTAAAAAGATTCTAATCATCAAGATTTGATGAGCGTATAGCGGTCGAATATTTCTACGGAGCGTTTATGAAAAAAGTCACAAAAGCAGTGTTTCCTGTTGCCGGATTGGGCACGCGATTTTTGCCAGCAACAAAAGCTAATCCCAAGGAAATGTTGCCGATTATTGATAAACCTTTGATTCAATATGCGGTTGAAGAAGCTATAGAAGCCGGTATTACCGATATGATTTTTATTATTGGTCGGAATAAACGCGCGATTCCGGATCATTTCGATATGGCTTATGAGCTTGAAACAGAGCTAGAGCTAAACGGAAAAACAGAGCTATTAAAAATCGTTCAAAACATTATTCCCAAGCATATTAATTGTATCTATTTACGCCAAGCGCAAGCCTTAGGTTTGGGACATGCAGTCAAAATGGCGCAACCCGTGGTGAATGATGAGCCGTTTGCGGTATTGCTGGCTGACGATTTGTTAGATGCTCAGGTGTCAGTCATCAAGCAAATGGTGGATGTATATCAAGCCCATCAGTGCTCGGTATTGGGCGTGCAAAATGTGCCACGTGAGCAAACCAAGAGTTATGGCATCGTGGCGACAAACCCTATCGATGCCAGATTAGAACAAGTGACTGCCATCGTGGAAAAACCCAAGCCAGAGAATGCACCATCTACTTTAGGTGTGGTGGGGCGCTATATTTTGACGCCAAGAATTTTCCATTATTTAGATCAAATTCAACCGGGCGCAGGCGGCGAGATACAACTCACAGATGCTATTTCCGCCCTGTTGGCAGAAGAGAAAATTTTGGCCTATCGTTATGATGGTGTGCGATATGACTGTGGATCTAAGCAAGGTTATTTAGAGGCCACCATACGTTTAGGCTTGCGTCATCCAGAATGTGGCTCCAATCTCAAAGCGCTGATGGAAAAAATTGTGAACGAGGAAAAGTTTAGTTAGTGTATCTTTGCAAACAAAAAAGCAGACCCAGTCGTCTGCTTTTTTTATGGGCGCTCACTAGAGCTTATTGATCTAGACCGAGTGTGGATAAATTGGCTTTCCTGACTTTTTTCAGCATCGCCTGATCATCAATTAAACTGGTTCCATAAGAGGGCATCATCTGCCGCATTTTTTTCTGCCACTGCTGGGTTTGCATCTGAGGGAAGCAGCGTTGAATAATGCTGACCATGGCATTGACTGAAGTCGAAGCGCCGGGGGAGGCTCCAAGCAAAGCTGCTAGGCTGCCATCTTGAGCGCATACAATTTCTGTCCCGAACTCTAGTTTGCCACCATGATGGTCGCATTGTTTAATAATTTGTACTCGTTGTCCGGCTTTCACTATTTTCCAGTCAGCATCTTTCGCCGCAGGAAAATACTCGCGCAAACTTTGCATGCGTTGCGCTTTATTTTTCAGTGCCTCTTTGATTAAATAATTGGTCAGTTTGGCATTGCGTAATCCAGCAAACAAAATAGCTTTGAGATTATCGCTTTTCACCGATTTGACTAAATCTAATAACGAGCCTTGTTTGAGGAATTTGGTGGTAAAGCCTGCAAATGGTCCAAATAACAAGGCGGGTTTGCCATCGATATAGCGCGTATCCAAGTGGGGGACTGACATAGGCGGGGCGCCTATAGCCGCTTTGCCATACACTTTGGCCTCATGTTGCTTGATTAAATCTGGATTGTGACTGGCCAGCCATAAACCGCTCACAGGGAAACCGCCATAGCCTTTGGCCTCTGGAATGGCGGATTTTTGCAGCAAACTGAGCGCTGCGCCGCCTGCCCCTAAAAAGACAAACTGGCTATTCAGCATCAGCATGCGTCGCTGATTACGATTCTTTGCTTTGATTTGCCAATGTCCATTGGCTAGTTGTTTCAGCGATTGCACTTGATGCTGCAACAATAACTGGAAATTCTTTTGTTGCTCAAGATAGGCCACAAGCCCGCGACTAATTGCGCCAAAGTCTACATCCGTCCCATAAGCCACGCGAGTAGCTGCGCATTGCGCATGCTTGCTTTGTTGCATCACCAAGGGCATCCAGTTTGCCAGCTCAGCTTTATCTTCGCTGTATTGCATATCGGCAAACAAATGGTGCTGTTGTAAGCGTTGATATCGTTGACGCAGGAAATTGACATTGCGCTCACCCCAAACAAAACTGATGTGAGGCGTGGCATGGATAAATGCTTCGGTTTTTAGAATCCCTTGCTTAACACAATGTGCCCAAACCTCGAGTGACTGTTCAAACGCGGCATTAATCTCTAATGCGCGTTGTATTTGAATTTCACCGTTAGCGGCTTGCGGGGTGTAGTTGAGCTCACAATATCCAGCATGGCCGGTACCTGCATTATTCCACGCGTCCGAGCTTTCACTGGCAACTGCATCAGCACGTTCCAGCATCACAATATTTAATTGAGGATCAAGCTGATGTAGCAAATAGGCCAGCGTGGCACTCATGATGCCAGCACCGACCAACACGACATCGACTTCAGATTGTGCTTTTATTTTGCTCATCATCCTCAAACATACTCAAAAAGAAAGGGCGCCAACGCCCTTTCTGTCAGTCTAACAGTTTCATTAGTCGGTCAGGATACAGACTGTTTTAACTGTTCTAATATCGCTGGATTTTCTAAGGTGGAAATATCCGAAGTAATCTCTTCGCCTTTGGCTAAGCTTCGCAATAGACGTCGCATAATTTTACCAGAGCGGGTCTTGGGTAAATTATCACCAAATCGAATATCATCAGGTTTGGCGATGGGACCAATTTCCTTGCCTACCCAATCGCGTAATTCTGCCACAATTTTCTTGGCTTCATCACCGCTGGGACGAGCTTGTTTTAGGACCACATAGGCCACGATGGATTCACCTTTTACATCATGGGGTCTGCCCACCACGGCGGCTTCTGCCACGATAGGATTAGCCACCAAGGCGGATTCAATTTCCATGGTACCAAGACGGTGACCAGACACATTTAATACATCATCGATACGTCCCATGATGGTGAAATAGCCAGTTTTGCTGTCGCGTACTGCGCCATCTCCAGCTAGATATAGTTTTCCACCCAAATCTGCGGGGAAGTATGATTTTGCATAGCGCTCTGGATCGCCCCAGATTGTGCGTATCATGGATGGCCATGGGCGTTTAATCACTAGCAGACCACCGTTACCCCATTCGATATCTTTGCCTGTCTCGTCCACCACATCCACCATAATGCCGGGGAAGGGTAAGGTACAAGAGCCAGGAATGAGAGGTGTCACAGGCAGTGGTGTAATCACGTGACCACCCGTTTCAGTTTGCCAGAAGGTATCTAAAATTGGGCAACGACCTTGACCCACTTCTTCGTGATACCAAATCCATGCCTCTGGGTTAATCGGTTCACCTACTGACCCTAGCAGACGTAGGCTAGATAGGTCGTATTTCTTGGGATGTAGATTCTCATCCCCAGAAGCAAACTTGATCAGTGAGCGTATCGCGGTTGGCGCAGTGTAGAAAATGGTGACCTTGTGGTTTTCTATCATGCGCCAGAATCGGCTGGCATCAGGATAGGTTGGGATGCCTTCGAACACCACTTGAGTAGCGCCAATCGCCAGCGGACCATAAGCCACATAAGTGTGACCGGTAATCCAGCCCACATCAGCAGTACACCAAAACACGTCGCTATCTTTGATATCAAAGGTCCAGCGCATGGTGTTGGCTGCATGTAATAAGAAACCTGCTGCGGCATGCTGCACGCCTTTGGGTTTGCCTGTCGAGCCAGAGGTATATAACAAGAACAGAGGGTGCTCAGCACTGACCCACACAGGTTCGCACTCATTGCTCTGTCCCTGAATCAAATCGTGCCACCAAATATTGTTGGCATTCCAAACAATCTCAGCGCCAGTACGTTTAAATACCACCACTTTTTCAACAGACTCACAGCCTGTCATCGCCAAGGCTTCATCTACGGCTGGTTTCAGTGGAATATTTTTGCCACCACGAAATTGTCCGTCGGCCGTAATCACCAGTCGTGCGCCAGTATCTTGAATACGCTCTTGCAAGCTCTTGGCAGAAAAACCACCAAATACAACAGAATGAGTGAGTGCCAAGCGTGCGCAAGCCTGCATGGCGACAACAGCTTCCACCCCCATAGGTAAATAAATGATGACTCGGTCACCCGTGTTTAAACCCAGGGTTTTAAGGCCATTAGCAAACTGACATACGCGATGATAAAGGTCACGATAAGTGACTTTGCTTGAAGTGCCGTCATCGGCTTCGAAGATAATAGCGGTCTTGTCTCCGCGAGTAGCTAAATGTCGGTCTAGGCAGTTGTAGGAAACATTCAGCTCACCATCCTCAAACCAACGATAGAAGGGGGCTTTGCTTTCATCCAGCACTTTACTAAATGGTTTCTTCCAAGTGATTAATTCATTGGCGAGGTCTCGCCAAAAGCCTTCGTAGTCCTGTTCAGCCTTTTTACACAAAGCATGATAGGCGTCCATGCTGTTAATCACAGCATTTTTGACAATCTGTTCACTCGGATTAAAAATTCGAGTCTCATGCGATACGGATTCAATAGCACTCATTGTTGATTACTCCCCACGGTTATTCACGCTGTTGTTCGCGTTTTTTTAGCGTGATAAATATACAGTGTTTGTTAGTATTTCTGCACTCCAAAAGAAAAATATTTTTTAACTTGCCGCTGCGATGCCTATCACTTTTTTATGTTGATAGTCTGGCATTAGGTTGAAATTCAGGTATTGGTAGATATTGGCTTGGTTAGGGCTGATGGTATCG
>RFPI01000018.1 GCA_009926205.1 Methylophilaceae bacterium | reverse complement strand
GGTGCTGACATTTGTACAGTATTGGGCGTTGCTGATATCGGTACTATCAAAGGTGTGATTGACGCTGCTAACAAGTACGGCAAAAAAGCACAAGTTGACTTGATCAACGTTGCTGACAAAAAAGCACGTACACAAGAAGTTGCTAAGTTGGGCGCACACATCATTGGCGTTCACACTGGTTTGGACCAACAAGCTGCAGGTCAAACACCATTTGCTGACTTGGCAATGGTTTCTGGCTTGAAATTAGGCTTGGAAGTTTCTGTTGCTGGTGGCGTTAAAGCTGCTACAACTGCACAAGTACGTGACGCTGGCGCGACTATCATCGTTGCTGGTGCTGCTATCTACGGTGCTGCTGATCCAGCTGCTTCTGCTGCTGAAATCACTGCTATCGCTCACGGTAAGTAATTACCTGATGGCTAGTGTGTATCACTAGCGAGATCAGTAGACATAAATCCCGATACCTAGGTGTCGGGATTTTTTTTGTGAGCGAACCATGGCATAGCATTTTTTTTGCCATGCATTTTTTGGTAAGATGGCGAGTGTTGTATTTATAACTTGTCATATTTGACGATGTGTTAATTCAGTTGATAAAACCACGTCATGACACTTACTCAAGATTTAATAAGAGATTACCGAGGAAAATTATGGACCATCAAAAACTTATCTTAGACAAATTGACCAATATTTTGTCCGTGACTGACAACAAATCCAAGCAACTGTTAGATTTAATCGACAAAGCTGGTCGTACATTTATCGGCGGTGCAGGCCGTTCACTATTGGTATCACGTTTCTTCGCCATGCGCTTGATGCACTCTGGTTACAACATCAACATGATAGGCGAGGTTGTTACAACGGCAATTAAAGAAGGCGATTTGCTGATTTTAGTGTCTGGCTCTGGTGGTACAGAGACTTTGCTACCTTTTGTGAAAAAAGCTAAATCTGTAGGCGCTAAATTTGTCGTGATCTCTATGAAGAAAACTTCACCTATGGCAGATGCTGCTGATTTGGTGATCCAAATCGGTCAAGATGACAGCTTCCCTCTGACCAAGGGCATGCCTATGGGCTCACAATTTGAGTTGTCAGCGCTGATTTTCTTGGAAGCCGTCATTTCTGAGCTTATCCATGAAAGAGGTTTAACCGAAGAAGGTATGCGCGCATTGCACGCCAATTTGGAGTAATCCAAGCATTTCAAAAACCCTGCTTATGCAGGGTTTTTTTTAAAGCCTAGTGCTGTATAAAGTCTTCATAAGAATAATCAAACGAGACTTGCATATTAATAAGGAAAATAATTATGCAAAAACAATCATTGGCATCCTATTGGCATCAACTTAAATCTAATCCTTTGGACGCCTCTACTTGGCAAGATTTAGCATTGATTTATGCGCAATGTCGACTGCCCTGGCATACCCGTTATGTGGCAATCCAAGCCAATCGACTGCAAGCTGAAGGCAGACAAGCGATGGAGGCATTGCTACAACAATGCCAACAACAGGCAAGTGCCGAAAATTCAATTTTTAGCCGTTTGTCGGTAGATGTCCTGTCCAGAGCTGAATTCAGCGAGTCGGCCGAGTGTCTGAAAAGTTTGACGTCGTTGTCCGAGAGCTTGAGCGACGATTGGTTAAGCTTGGTATATAGGTTCCGCTTACATGACATTCTGCCTGATGATCCAGCACAAGCCCCTAGCCTAGAACGATTAACAGAGTTGGAATACTTACCGGGGGAGTCTGCCCACTTAATTGGGCGTTGGCGCTTGCTTGCTGGAGATGCAGAAGGAGCGGTGGATTTGCTCAAGGATTTGGTGCACGTTACAGCAGAACGACCTTTGCGATATGGTTCTATGTTATTGCTCGGAGAGGCACTATTGCGCTTAGGTAAAACGCAGGCTGCGGAATTGGCTTTTGGGCGTGCCGCTATGTCACCCAATCCCCAATTTTTAGCGCTGTTGGCCGAACACAGCTTTAATCATAATTACTGGGCTGAGGCGGTGGCATTGCGAAGACAGATTGTACAAATGACGCCTGAAGATGCAAGTGCATGGCTTGCTTTGGCGCAAACCGAATCGCAAATCAATGAATCTGGGCCTGCCTTGGAGAGTTGCGAGCGGGCGCTAGCCCTAAAACCTGATTATGCTGAAGCACAATTATTGCAAGCGCAGTTGCAAGACAAGACAGGCGAGGGTGAAAGCTATTTTCGAGTCGTGCTAGCGCAATATGAGAAAGGCGATCCATTATCACGGCTCTCCTCCAGTGTAGCGATGTCATCGCTATATGCGGGTTTTCTTACTGCAGAGCAGAGGGCAGATTTGCACAGACGACTGTGTGCGCCCATAGAAGCGAGTATCCAAGCAATCTTTCCTCCAGCACAGGCTGAGCGATTGAAACCAAGCGCTAAAAAGATGGACAGACCATTGCGCGTAGGTTATTTGAGTGGGGATTTGCATAGACAGCATCCAGTCAATTTATTCCTATTGCCAGTATTGGAACAGCATGACCCAGCCCGCGTGGAAGTATTTATCTACCATACTGGCCGCATGCACGATATGTACACGCAACGGGCTAAACAAGCCGCCAAAGTATGGCGAGAAGTGAGCACCTGGGATGATCACGCCATAGCCCAGCAAATGGTGTGTGATCAATTGGATATTTTGGTTGATACGGCAGGCCATACCAATAGCCATAGATTGGGAGTCATGGCCTTGCGACCTGCGCCAGTTTCAGCCACATTTTTGGGCTATCCCCACTCCACTGGGATGACACGTATCGATTGGCTGATAGGCGATAGTATGGTCAGTCCATTACAGCATCAGCCTCTATACACTGAGCATATCGCGCAAATGCCGGACACCGTGTTCTGCTGGGCGCCGGTAGATGACTATCCCTTGCCAGTGCGTAAACCACTGACCTCAGAAAGTCCTATTGTGCTAGGGTCCTTTAATAATGCGATGAAGGTGGTGCCACGCACTTTGCAATTATGGGCGCAGATAATGCAGGCTTTGCCTAATGCCAAACTATTGATTAAGGCGCCTAGCTTTGATGATGAGCGCATACGTCAGCATTTTATTAATCGTTTGCTTGCTTTGGGCGTTGCCGAAAGTCGTTTGGAAATGCGCGGCCCAATCGGTTTATTCGAGATGATGCAAGAATACGCCGATGTTGATATTGCCCTAGATCCTTTGCCCTATAACGGTGGAACCACTACCTTGCAGGCACTTTGGATGGGCACCCCGGTGATTACCCTCAAGGGAGAGAACTTTGTCGGTCGCATGGGAGCTAGCTTTTTAAATGCGCTTGGACACCCTGAGTGGGTGGCCGAATCAGAGCAAGCGTATATTGATGCGGTAGTGAAATTGGCGCGTCAACCTGACTTGCTTAATCAGTTGCACCAAGATTTACGCCAACAGGTGCAGCATTCATGTGTGGGGGATATCGTGCGTTATACCCATGAGTTTGAACAATTGCTGTTGCGATTGGCCCAAACCAAGGCGGATTAGCTCAATATCAGACTAATATCCCACCGTTTGTGGCGGGGCTAACTGCCCGAGTTCCTCGTCGCTAAACAATCTACCGCGGGTAATAAAAGCCTTGCCGCTTCCACATTCCAAAGAAAAGGATCCACCAGAACCGTCTATGGCATCCAGTATGGTGTGGGTGTTTTGACTGAATTCAAAATGGCTAGACGACATATAAAACTTAGCGCGTCCAATTTGCCCTAGCAGCACATCGCTGGGAACAGGGCGATATTCATTGGCTGGCATACATAATGGGCCACTGCCTTCACAACATCCGCCTGATTGTAAAAAAGCCAAATCGCCATGCTGAACGGCAAGCTGATCTATCAGCGCAAGCGCGGCAGGTGTTGCAGATATTCTTTCCGTCATAATCATCCCTTGATTGAGAATATAGAGGCAAAAAAAAAGAGGCGGTCATCGACCACCTCTTTATGCTAACAGATTGAGGCCTAGCCTCAAATCATTTGGCTATTTCCAAAAAATTAGAAGAAGCCTAGCTTGTTAGGACTGTAGCTGACCAACAAGTTCTTGGTTTGTTGGTAATGATCCAACATCATCTTGTGTGTTTCACGGCCAATGCCTGACTCTTTATAGCCACCGAAAGCGGCATGAGCAGGGTAGGCGTGGTAACAGTTAGTCCAAACACGACCGGCTTTGATGCCACGGCCCATGCGATAAGCACGGCTACCGTCACGGCTCCAAACACCAGCGCCTAGACCAAAGATAGTGTCGTTAGCAATCTTCAATGCTTCAGCTTCGTCCTTGAATGTTGTCACGGACAACACTGGGCCAAAGATTTCCTCTTGGAAAATGCGCATATTGTTATTGCCTTTGAACAGCGTTGGTTTGACATAATAGCCATCCGCCAAATCGCCACCCAATACATTACGCTCACCACCACAAAGCACTTGAGCGCCTTCCTGACGACCGATGTCCATGTAGGACAAGATCTTGTTCAGTTGTTCTGTAGAGGCTTGCGCACCTATCATGGTGTTTGGATCCAGTGGATTACCTTGTTTAATCGCGGCTACGCGAGGTAACACGCGCTCCATAAACTTGTCATAGATAGATTCTTGGATAATCGCGCGTGATGGGCAGGTACATACTTCCCCTTGGTTAAAGGCAAACAGTACAAGACCTTCAACGGCTTTATCAAAGAATGCGTCATCTTCCGCAGCGATATCATCAAAGAATATGTTAGGTGATTTACCGCCTAATTCCAATGTTGCTGGAATCAAGTTGCCCGCAGCGGCTTGCGCAATCACACGACCTGTAGCGGTAGAACCAGTGAAAGCGATTTTGGCGATACGTTTGCTGCTGGCCAAAGGCGCACCTACTTCACGGCCGTAGCCGTTCACGATATTGATTACACCTGGTGGAACCAAGTCAGCAATCAATTCCATCAGAATCAATATGCTGATAGGGGTGAATTCTGCAGGTT
Organism: Methylophilaceae bacterium; assembly: GCA_009926205.1. Taxonomy (GTDB): domain Bacteria; phylum Pseudomonadota; class Gammaproteobacteria; order Burkholderiales; family Methylophilaceae; genus RFPI01. Next base: position 21,479 of record RFPI01000018.1, on the reverse strand, counting down.
TCAATACGACTACGTTACCAGCAGCCAATGCGGGAGCCAGTTTCCAAGCCGCCATCAGGATGGGGAAATTCCAAGGAATAATCTGACCCACAACACCGAGTGGCTCGTGGTAGTGATAGGCAATCGTGTTTTCGTCGATTTCACAGATGCTACCTTCTTGTGCGCGCAGACAACCGGCAAAATAGCGGAAGTGGTCTGCAGACAAAGGAATGTCAGCATTCATGGTTTCACGAATTGGTTTACCGTTATCGATTGTTTCAGCGGTTGCGATTGTTTCTAAATTCGCTTCAATACGATCAGCGATTTTCAACAAAATGCCAGCGCGCTCAACAGGCGCTGTTCTGCCCCAAGCATCAGCGGCTTTATGTGCTGCATCTAAGGCTAATTCGACATCTGCGGCACCAGAGCGAGGTGCTTTGGTATAAGGTTTGCCGGTAATCGGGGTAATGACATCAAAATATTCCCCGCTGACAGGTGCAACCCATTTCCCGCCAATAAAGTTGTCATATTTGGCCTTGTAGGGAATCTTCACTCCCATGTTCTTCAGTAAGTCTACACTCATTGTCTCTCTCCAAAACTAGAATTGATCGTTATCCCTTTTATTAAGATTTAGCACAGTTTTGGTTGTATTGCTGATAAAGCATTGTGGTTGCAGTAATAAATAATCCAACACGTGCCAACCAATAACTTTACATGAATTTTTGCTTGTTTTGATGAGTTTTTTGTAAAACCTGCAACTTTTTTTGCTTAACAAAATTCATGATTTTCATGGTCACAGTTCTGCTATTAGATTTGCTAGAATAGCGAGTTGAGAAACTAATCAGGACATTGGTGTATCCAATGTTCAAAGCAGAATAATTTGGAGAGTAATGTGTTGGACGATCAACAAGTGAGAATTGATGGACACATCAATGCTCTGCGCACCCTTCCTGGTGCGCTCTTGCCTATATTACATGCGATACAGGACGATTTGGGCTATGTGCCAGAATCCAGCTATCCAACTATTGCTCATGCCTTAAATCTTTCAATCGCTGAAGTGCATGGGGTGGTGACCTTCTATCATCATTTCCGCACGCAGCCGGTAGGCAAACATATCTTGCATATCTGTCGTGCTGAATCATGCAAAGCCATGGGGGCAGATGCTTTAGAAGCCTATGCCAAGAAAACTCTAGGTATCGATTACCACCAAACCACTGCAGATGGCGCGATTACACTGGAGCCTATCTACTGCCTAGGCAATTGTGCATGCTCACCCTCTATTGCGGTGGACGAGCGCGTGCTTGGCCGTGTAGATGAAAAAAGACTGAATCAAATTATTGCTAAAGCGCGGGAGGCAGCATGAGTATTAAAGTATATGTGCCCCGTGACTCCAGCGCCCTATCGCTAGGTGCGCATGATGTGGCTGCAGCGATCAGCGCTGAGGCTCAAGCACGTCAACAAGACATACAACTGATACGCAACGGCTCTCGTGGTATGTTCTGGTTAGAACCCATGGTTGAGGTAGAAACCGCCCAAGGCCGAGTGGCTTATGGTCCAGTGACTCCTGACGATGTGGCCAGTTTATTTGAAGCAGATTTTTTACATGGCGGCAAACATCCGCTGAGTTTGGGTTTGACGGCTGAAATTGCTTGGTTGAAGAAACAAGAGAGATTAACCTTTGCTCGCGTCGGCATTACTGACCCGGTTTCGCTAGACGATTACATTGCGCATGACGGCTATCGTGGCCTGCACAACGCACTCAAACTCAGCGCAGCAGAAATTGTAAAACAAGTCACTGATTCTGGTTTACGCGGTCGCGGCGGCGCTGCATTCCCGACAGGTATCAAATGGAATACCGTACTGAATGCACCAGCTGAACAAAAATACATTGTATGTAACGCCGATGAGGGCGACTCTGGCACATATTCCGACCGTATGATTATGGAAGGTGACCCTTATGTACTGATTGAGGGGATGACCATTGCTGGTCTAGCCGTAGGCGCAACCCAAGGCTATATCTATCTACGCTCAGAGTATCCAGATGCCCTGCATATTTTGAATGAGGCTATCGATCACGCCTATCATGCTGGCTATTTGGGTGAGAATATTCTTGGTTCAGGCCATCGTTTTGATTTAGAAGTGCGTCGCGCTGCTGGTGCTTATGTATGCGGCGAGGAAACTTCTTTGCTAGAGAGTTTGGAAGGTAAGCGCGGCCTAGTCCGCTTCAAACCACCATTGCCAGCGATTGAGGGTTTATTTGGCAAGCCCACCGTGGTCAATAATGTGATTTCTCTAGCGACCGTGCCGATTATTTTGGATAAAGGCGGTGAGTTTTATCGTGACTTCGGCATGGGCCGTTCACGTGGCACTTTGCCTATCCAACTGGCCGGCAACCTCAAGCAATGTGGCTTGGTGGAAAAGGCTTTCGGTATCACGCTACGTGAGTTGCTAGAAGACTTTGGAGGGGGCTCTGCCAGTGGCAAACCTATCCGTGCAGTTCAAGTAGGTGGCCCTTTAGGTGCCTATTTACCGGAGTCCCAGTTCGATACGCCTATGGATTATGAGAAATTTTCCGAAATATGGGCAGTATTGGGTCATGGCGGGGTAGTCGCCTTTGATACTAGCGTGGATATGGCCAAGATGGCTAGATACGCCTTTGAATTCTGTGCCATTGAATCTTGTGGCAAATGTACGCCATGCCGTATTGGTTCAACACGTGGCATGGAAGTGATGGATAAAGTGATGTCGGGTCAAAATAAAGACGAGAACATCGCATTGGTGCGCGACTTAAGCGACACTATGTTAAATGGTTCTTTGTGTGCATTAGGAGGCATGACGCCGTTCCCAGTGTTAAGCGCAATCAACCATTTCCCTGAAGATTTTGGGCTAGATAAAGCCCAAGTAGCTAAATAGCGTGACAGGTTGGAGGAATACACCATGAAGAAACCAATCAATCAATATACCGATTATGGAACACCCGCGAGCTCATCGACCGAGCAAGTGACCCTGGAAATTGATGGAACGTCGATTAGTGTTCCAGCAGGTTCCTCGATTATGCACGCGGCAGTGGCGGCAGGCGTTTCGGTGCCTAAATTATGTGCCACTGACAGTCTTGAACCTTTTGGCTCATGCCGACTGTGTTTGGTTGAAATTGAGGGTCGTCGTGGCTATCCAGCCTCATGTACTACGCCTGTAGCTGAAGGTCTAAAAGTTAAAACGCAGACGCCAAAATTGGCGGATATCCGTCGTGGCGTGATGGAGTTATATATTTCAGATCATCCTTTGGATTGTTTAACCTGTGCAACCAACGGTGATTGCGAATTACAAGACATGGCCGGTGCGGTTGGTTTGCGCGAAGTTCGTTATGGATATGACGGCGAAAATCACCTGCAATCCGAAAAAGACACCTCTAATCCTTATTTCCAATTCGATCCATCCAAATGTATTGTCTGCTCACGCTGTGTGCGTGCTTGTGAGGAAGTCCAAGGGACTTTTGCATTGACCATACAAGGTCGTGGTTTTGAGTCTAAGGTGGCCTCTGGTGTGACAGATTTTATGGATTCCGAGTGCGTTTCTTGTGGTGCTTGCGTGCAAGCTTGTCCAACTGCGACCTTGATAGAAAAATCAGTGGTGCAACATGGTGTACCTGATTATTCCATTACGACAACTTGTGCCTATTGTGGCGTGGGTTGTTCTTTTGATGCGCAGATGAAGGGCGAGCAAGTTGTGCGCATGATTCCTAGCAAACATGGCGGTGCGAACCATGGACATTCTTGTGTGAAAGGTCGTTTTGCTTGGGGCTATGCCACCCACAAAGACCGCATCACAACACCTATGATTCGCAAATCTATTCATGATGCATGGCAACAAGTGAGCTGGGATGAAGCGATTGCATATGCCGCAAGTGAAATTAGTCGCATTAACCAACAGTACGGCAAAGCTTCTATCGGGGGGATTACTTCCTCTCGCTGCACCAACGAAGAAGTATATGTCACGCAAAAATTAATCCGCGCTGTGCTGGGCACCAATAACGTTGACACCTGTGCCCGCGTTTGCCATTCCCCAACCGGTTATGGTCTGAAACAAACGTTGGGTGAGTCTGCTGGTACACAAACCTTTGATTCGGTGATGCACTCTGATGTTATTTTTGTGATTGGCGCTAACCCGACCGATGGTCATCCTGTGTTTGGCTCACAAATGAAGCGTCGTTTGCGTGAGGGTGCCAAGTTAATCGTGGCCGATCCACGCCAAATCGATTTGGTGCAATCCCCCCATATACGTTCCGATTATCATTTGAAATTACGTCCAGGCACCAATGTGGCGCTCATTTCAGCCATCTCACACGTGATTGTGACTGAGGGTTTGGTGAAAGAAGATTTTGTCCGTGAACGCTGCGAGTGGGACTCTTTTGAAATGTGGCGTGATTTTGCCGCTAAACCTGAGAACTCACCAGAGGCCCTAAGCGAAGAGTTAGGTGTGCCAGCTGAAGATTTACGTGCAGCCGCACGCTTGTACGCTACTGGTGGTAATGCAGCGATTTATTATGGCTTGGGTGTGACTGAGCATAGCCAAGGTTCCACCATGGTGATGGGGATTGCCAACATCGCCATGGCAACAGGCAATGTCGGTCGTGAAGGGGTAGGGGTGAATCCATTGCGTGGCCAGAACAACGTTCAGGGCTCTTGCGATATGGGCTCCATGCCACATGAATTTACCGGCTACCGTCATGTTTCTGACGATGCAACCCGTGCCTTGTTTGAGGCAGCATGGGGTCGCCCATTAAGTGCCGACCCAGGTTTACGTATCCCGAATATGTTGGATGCTGCGATTGAAGGCAAATTCAAGGCCTTATATTGCATCGGTGAGGATATCGCGCAATCAGATCCCAATACTCAGCATGTCACCCATGCCTTAGAGTCCATGGAGTGCGTCATCGTGCAAGATTTGTTCTTGAACGAAACAGCCAAATTTGCCCATGTATTCTTCCCTGGCGCTTCTTTCTTGGAGAAATCAGGCACGTTTACCAATGCTGAACGCCGCATTTCACCCGTTCGTCGCGTTATGACGCCCAAGAATGGCATGGAAGATTGGGAGATTACCGCCAAGCTTTCTACCGCACTCGGCTATCCTATGCAGTACGGTCATGCCTCTGACATCTTGGATGAAATTGCTGCACTCACCCCCACATTCCGTGGCGTAAGCTTTAAGAAATTGGACGAATTGGGCAGTGTGCAATGGCCATGTGATGATGAGCACCCAACGGGTACGCCGATTATGCACATTGATGAGTTTGTGCGTGGCAAAGGTAAATTCTTTATTACCCAATACGTACCCACAACAGAAAAGGTGAATGGTCGCTATCCACTATTGCTGACGACGGGTCGTATCCTGTCTCAATACAATGTGGGTGCGCAAACCCGTCGTACCGATAATGTGGCATGGCATAAAGAAGACGTGCTCGAAATCCATCCGCATGACGCAGAAGATAGAGGAATACAGGAAGGTGATTGGGTTGGTATCAGCAGTCGTGCTGGCGAGACCGTGATGCGCGCACTTATTACTGAGCGCGTCCAGCCGGGTGTGGTCTACACCACATTCCACCACCCAGAATCTGGGGCCAACGTGATTACGACAGAGAACTCAGACTGGGCCACCAACTGTCCTGAATTTAAGGTGACTGCGGTGCAAGTCAATAAAGTTAGTCAAATCTCTGATTGGCAACGCAACTTCAAACGCTTTACTGAGCAACAGGTTAATTTTGTTGAGCAGGCCAGCAAGCCGGCGAATGTCAGTTAATGCATCTAGCGTAAACAAGAGCGATTTTTCTCAATCGCTCTTGTAAGCGCAGTGCACTCAACTTTATGCTGAAAATCGCCCACCAAACTTCTGCACAAGTAACGGTAGATAAGGTGCAAGATGGTCAGCATCAGACCCAGCAAGACACGCTTGCTGAAGAAACCCCAATCGCATTGGTGTATAACGGTGTATCGCATGCCGTCATGTTAGCTAGCCCAGCCGACTTAGAAGACTTTGCCTTGGGTTTTTCATTGGCAGAGAACATTATTGATAACCCCAAGCAGTTGTACTCCATCGAGGTTGAGGTGCAGACCGAGGGTGTCGCCTTGCAAATGCAAGTGGCCAGCGCTTGTTTTGCCGAACTAAAACAGCGGCGCAGAACAATGGCGGGAAGAACCGGTTGTGGCTTATGCGGTGCAGAGAGTTTGACTCAGGCACTGCGACTCCCTGAGCAGTCAGTCAGTCGCGCAAGCCCAGTAAGCCTGCAAGAAATACATCAAGCACTAAACGCTCTGCCTAAGCATCAATCTCTGCAACAAGTGACCGGTGCAACGCATGCCTGTGCTTGGGCCAATCTACACGGTGAAATTTTATTGGTGCGTGAGGATGTTGGAAGGCACAATGCTTTAGATAAATTAGTGGGCGCGCGTGCGCGTCAGATGCAGGCTGGCGTCGATGGGGCAGGATTTTTTGTCACAACCAGCCGAGCCAGCTATGAGATGGTACAAAAGACGGCAGCGGCAGATATTGCTTTGCTAGTAGCCGTCTCAGCACCAACCGCTTTGGCAGTACGATTGGCGGAACAATTAGAAATCACCTTAATAGGTTTTGCGCGTGCTAATCAGATGGTGATATACACGGACAAGCAAGGTCTTATAAAATAAACACTTTTTGCAAATTGATAAAAACAAGGGCAGTATGAATACAGAACATCTCGTGACGATGGCCAATCAAATTGGCGATTTTTTCCAGTCCTATCCCGATCAGGAGTTGGCAAAAAAAGAAATCGTGACTCACTTAAAACGTTTTTGGGCGTCCAGTATGCGTGAGCAATTAATGGAGCATGTAAAGCAGCAAGGGGCAGGCTTGCATCCGATTGTGCGTGACGCCATCACACAACACCAAGCTTCTCTTCTCTGAGACCCAAATGAGTCAAGGTTTGCATGTGATTATTCCTGCGGCAGGCACGGGCAGCCGCATGGGGTCGCAAACCGCCAAACAATATTTACCGCTTGCGGGTAAACCCGTGTTGCATCACAGCTTGGCTTTGTTTTGCCACCATCCGCAAATTAGCCATGTTTATCTTGCGCTGAGTCCAGAAGACCAAAGCTGGGCTGAGTGTGCCGGTGAGTTTGCGCATCAGCCGAAACTGACCATATTGCGCAGTGGTGGCGAGAGTCGAGCGCAAACAGTGTTGAATACTTTGCAACAAATCTCACTGCCATCCAACGATTGGGTACTGGTACACGATGCGGCTAGACCAGGTTTGACGGCAACGCTATTAGAGCGTCTGATGACTCAGGTGCAACATCATGCTGTTGGGGGTTTGCTCGCGCTGCCAGTTGCCGACACCATTAAGCGTGACGATGGACAAGGGCAGGTAGCCAGTACCGAGCAAAGAGCAGGATTGTGGGCAGCACAAACGCCGCAAATGTTTCCGTATCAGCTTCTGTTGCGTGCATTGCAGCAGGCAGATTTTGTGCCTACCGATGAGTCACAGGCAGTAGAGGCATTGGGATTGTCACCCCTGTTGGTCGAGGGTGCGCCACGTAATTTGAAAATCACATATACCCATGATCTAGCGATTTTGGCAGCCATTATGCAGGCGGAAGGTTAATCATCATGATACGAGTTGGACAAGGTTTTGATGTTCATCAGTTGGTAGAGGGACGACGCTGCATAGTCGGAGGCGTAGATATTCCCTTTGAGCGAGGACTATTGGGTCATTCGGATGCTGATGTATTGTTGCACGCGGTTGCAGATGCAATATTGGGTGCTGCGGGTTTGGGCGACATTGGCAGACATTTTCCGGATAATGACCAACGTTTTTTGAATGCAGATTCCCGCAAATTATTGCGTCACGTGGTGGTGTTGGTATCTCAATCGGGTTGGAAAGTTGGCAATATTGACGCCACTATTATCGCGCAAGCCCCTAAGATGGCACCGCATATCCCCTTGATGTGCGAGAACATCGCGCATGACTGTGGCATTGCATTGGATCAAGTAAATGTGAAGGCGACCACCACAGAAAACTTAGGCATGATAGGCCGACAAGAGGGCATCGCCGCTCAAGCAGTTTGCCTATTAGTGCAATCAAGCGCGAATTAGTACGATCACCGCGCCACTCCCGCCATCATGAGGTTTGGCTTGCGCATAAGCCAGTACCTCGTCACGCTGTATCAGCCAATTTCTTAGCTTGTGCTTGAGCACGGGCTCACGATTTTTAGATCCCAAGCCTTTACCATGAACAATACGCACGCAGCGTAGGCCACGTTTTTTGCACTGGTTGAGAAAGTCAGCCACGTACAGACGCGCTTCGTCGCTGACCAAACCATGTAAATCAATACTGGCCTGAATGACCCAATGTCCACGGCGTAATTTACTCATCACTAGAGGGGACTGTCCCTCACGCAAGTAGAGCAGTTCTTCGCCACTTTCTAATTCATGACCAGGAATATAGCCATCACTCAGGGAGTCACGTAAAGCTTGTTGCTCATCGCGGATAAATTGCAGGGGTATCGGTTTGGGTTTAGGTTTGGGGTGACTGACATGTTTTTTTGTTAAAGGACGAGCGTCTTGCACCGCTTGTCTAAACAGTTGCAAGGATTCATCACTATCCTCATGATGTTCGGCACTGATAGGACTCTGCTTGTCTTGTTTCATGGCGCCCATCCCCAAGCGGGTGAGTGAATTGAGCTGCGCCGTTATAGCGCAGCCAGTTCTAAGGTATTTATTTCAAATTGGTCAGATAACGTTCTGCATCCAATGCAGCCATACAGCCAGTTCCTGCACTGGTGACCGCTTGACGATAAATATGATCTTGCACATCGCCAGCAGCAAATACACCAGGGATGCTGGTAGCGGTAAAGTTACCTTCGCGTCCAGCTTGAGTCACGATATAGCCACCTTCCATTTGCAGTTGTCCTGCAAAAATATCTGTGTTGGGTTTATGACCAATGGCGATAAAAACCCCACGCAATGCGATATCTTTGGTCGCGCCGGTATTCACATTTTTGACGCGCATACCAGTGACCCCCATATCATCACCCAGTACTTCATCTAGAGTTGAGTGCAACTCCAGCACGATTTTTCCTTCTTTCACGCGTTCCATCAGTTTGTCCACCATGATAGCTTCAGCTTTGAATGTGTCGCGTCTATGCACTAATGTTACTTTGCTGGCGATATTGGCAAGGTAAAGCGCTTCCTCTACCGCGGTATTGCCACCGCCAATCACGGCAACCTCTTGGTTGCGATAAAAGAAACCATCGCAGGTCGCACAGGCGGATACACCCTTGCCCGCAAATTTTTCCTCAGACGGGAGTCCCAAGTATTTGGCTGAGGCACCGGTGGCAATAATCAGTGCATCACAAGTGTATTCGCCACTGTCGCCAACCAAGCGTATGGGTTTTTCTTGCAAATGTGCAGTATGAATATGATCAAAGATCATTGCTGTATTAAAGCGCTCAGCATGTTTTTGGAAACGTGCCATCAAATCAGGTCCCATGACACCATCCGCATCCGCAGGCCAATTATCTACTTCGGTCGTCGTCATTAGTTGTCCACCTTGAGCGATACCGGTGACCAATACTGGTTTTAAATTGGCGCGTGCTGCATAGACGGCTGCAGTGTAACCCGCGGGGCCAGAACCCAAAATCATCAATTGGGCATGTTGACTGCTCATGGTGAAACTCCTGAAAAAAATCGTGAAATTTGAAATATTGAATAAGCATTATTTTAACCGAAATTCACTCGTTCTATTGGGTGCTGAGTAGAGCGATTCGCACAATTATCCTTAAAATTTAAATCATCAAACACATCGGCAAATCTTTACCTGAGTGACTATCGCTTATATCCCTCAGCTAGCCATATAAACCCTAGCTGCTAACTGTTATAATTTGCGGGTTCTATTCTTTAACAGGATGCAATCTTGTTTTGGCCCGGCAAAAAAAAATCTACCAATCATTCTGCATCAGCGATTCCCGCCGAATCTAGGCCATTAGTGCGTGAGCTGAAATGGCTTTTGGTGGGCGTATTAGGCTTATTCTTAGTACTTATTCTGGCAAGTTACTTTCCGCAAGACCCTTCATTTTGGTACAACGCCTCTGAAAACGTGCAAGTGCACAATTATGGTGGGCGTTTTGGCGCATGGCTTTCTGCCATGTTATTAGCGCTCTTTGGATTCTCAGCTTGGTGGTGGACCATACTATTGGGTCTGGCATTGAGTCGCAGTATTCGTGCCGCGCGACATCCTCAGGAAGTTCGTTCATTGAACTGGCTCAACTTTTTAGGATTTGCCTTGCTGATTCTCGCTTCAAGTGCTTTTGAGGACGGTCATTTGTTGGATTTGCCAGCGGATTTGCCAACCAAAGAGAGTGTATTGGGCTCTTTGTTGGATGTGCCTATACGCGCAAGTTTGGGCTTTGTGGGTTCTACATTAATACTGATGTTCGCGATGGCTGCAGGATTTAGCTTGATGACAGGTTGGTCATGGATACTCATCCTTGAGCAGTTTGGTGCCTCGCTGATTAGCAGTTGGCAGTTCTGCATACAGAAATATCAAGACTACAAGGACCGCAAAGCTGGAAAGTTGGCCGAGCAACAGCGCGATGAATTTGTTGAATCCCAGCGCAAGCGCATGGAAGAGCGCGTGCCGATTGAAATCAAGAAACCTACTTTGGAAATCCCCAAAAGTGAGCGCATCAAAAAAGAAAGCCAAGCGCCATTGTTCACCACTTTGCCTGACTCTCCGCTACCGCCTTTGCATTTATTAGATGAACCTAAAGGCGAAATCGAAGTACAGTCAGAGGAAACATTGGAATTCACCTCGCGTCTGATCGAGCGCAAGCTATTGGATTTTGGTATTGAGGTCAAAGTGATCGCGGCATTACCCGGACCTGTCATTACCCGTTATGAGTTTGAGCCCGCCGCAGGGGTAAAGGGTAGCCAGGTCAGCAATCTTTCTAAGGACTTGGCGCGCGCATTATCAGTGGTGAGCGTGCGTGTGGTTGAGACTATTCCTGGCAAGAGTTGTATGGGCTTAGAGATTCCTAACCCCAAACGTCAGGTCGTGTTTTTATCCGAAATTATGGGTTCACAAACATATGCAGACGTCAGTTCGCCATTGGCGATTGCGATGGGTAAGGATATTTCTGGACGCGCGGTCGTAGCCGATTTGGCAAAAATGCCTCATGTCTTGGTCGCGGGTACCACGGGTTCTGGTAAATCGGTGGCGATTAACGCCATGATCTTGAGCTTGGTATACAAAGCCGAAGCCAAAGATGTGCGCATGATATTGATAGATCCAAAAATGCTTGAGTTGTCGGTTTATGAGGGCATTCCGCATTTGCTGACACCGGTGATTACCGATATGCGTTTGGCAGCACACGCCTTGAATTGGTCGGTGAATGAAATGGAAAGACGTTATCGACTAATGTCTGCCTTGGGTGTGCGCAATTTGGCAGGTTTTAATCAAAAAGTTCGTGACGCCAAAAAAGATGGCGCAGCCATTACCCATCCGTTCTCTATCACACCGGATAACCCTGAGCCATTGGATGAAATGCCTCTTATCGTGTTGGTGATAGATGAATTGGCAGATTTGATGATGGTAGTGGGCAAAAAGGTCGAAGAGCCCATTGCACGTTTAGCGCAAAAAGCCCGCGCTTGCGGCATACACTTGGTGGTGGCGACACAACGTCCATCAGTGGATGTGATTACCGGTTTGATTAAAGCCAATATTCCGACTCGTATCGCATTTCAAGTCTCTAGCAAGATTGACTCGCGCACCATCCTTGATCAAATGGGTGCTGAAGCTTTGTTGGGGCAAGGCGATATGTTGTATCAGCCTCCTGGTACTGTGCATCCTCAGCGTATTCATGGCGCATTTGTCAGCGATGCAGAAGTGCATCGCGTAGTGGAATATCTCAAGCAACAGGGTGAGCCCAATTATATTGATATGAATCCTAGTGAAGGCGAGGCGGGTGAAGCGGGTGATTTTTCCGCCGGTGGCGATGAGTCAGATCCGCTTTATGACGAAGCCGTCGCGATTGTATTAGAAAGCCGTCGCGCCTCTATCTCACTGGTGCAAAGAAAATTGCGTATAGGCTATAACCGCGCAGCGCGTTTGATAGAGCAAATGGAACAAGCAGGTCTGGTTTCTGCTATGCAGAGCAACGGTAACCGTGAGGTATTGGCACCTTCCGGCAGAGAGTAAGCCTTAGATATAGTAACGATTTAATCGTTGATAGAAACAAATGAAATGAGAATTGAGTGAGAGTAATCAAACAACATACTGCCCTACCATACGGCTTAATCGCTTTGCTTTTTGCGCTTTGGTGCAATATGAGTGAGGCCGCTGGATTAGATAGATTGAAACAATATTTTCAGAACACTCAGTCTATGCAAGCCGATATTCACCAAACTGTATTCAATAAGCAAGGCCATAAAACGCAAGAAGTGAATGGACGTATGCAGTTGCAAAAACCCAATCGCTTTCGTTGGGAATACGTGAAGCCATATGCGCAATCTATCGTGGGTGACGGTGAGAAAGTTTGGATGTTGGACGCAGATTTAAATCAGGTGACCGTGCGCTCTATGGGTAAGGTTGCGGGTAGTAGCCCTGCAGCCATGTTGTCTGGGGGTAAAGAGATGGAGAAGATTTTTACCCTGCAAGAGGGCGATAATAAGAATGGGCTAGAGTGGGCAATCGCGATTCCCAAAGAGGCTGAAACGGGTTTTGATCGGGTAGCGTTGGGTTTCCGTGGAGATGTGTTGAGCGAGATGGAGTTACACGATAGTTTTGGTAATCTGACGGTCATTCAATTCAGCAACGTGCAACGTAATCCCAAAATCTCTGCAGATTCTTTTAAATTCAAACCGCCTGCGAATGCAGACGTACTTGTGAGTGACTAAGTGAGCGACTTATTCGGCAGCGCGAAACCGCAAGCCCCTTTGGCTGAGCGTTTGCGCCCACAGGTGCTGGACGAGGTGGTCGGTCAATCGCATCTATTAGGTTCCGGTAAGCCATTGCGTATGGCTTTTCAGTCCGGCAAGCTGCCTTCGATGATATTGTGGGGCCCACCTGGAGTTGGCAAAACCACCTTGGCACGGCTGATTGCGCATAGTGTTGAGGCAGAGTTTATTCCAATCTCTGCTGTGTTATCAGGCATCAAAGATATTCGAGATGCGATAGAGCGGGCAGAGATGGTATTACAGCAATCTGGGCGTAAAACCATATTGTTTGTGGATGAGGTGCATCGCTTTAATAAAGGTCAGCAAGACGCTTTTCTGCCTTATGTCGAGAGTGGCTTAGTCACCTTTATCGGGGCAACGACAGAGAATCCATCTTTCGAGGTCAATAGTGCTTTACTGAGTCGGGCTCAGGTATTTGTGTTGCAGCCGCTCAGTCAAGACGAGTTGGCTTTGTTATTTCAGCGCGCGCTCGATGAGATGCAGCTGGATATTGCCGTGCAAGACGAAGCCAAGCAGCATATTTTGGCTTATGCCGATGGCGATGCGCGACGCTTGTTGAATTTCTGTGAAAGCCTCTTGATGGTGGCACAGCAGGCAGGCGTGGCGGAAATTGATATGGACTTTTTGCAGTCCACCATGGCCAGCAAAATGCGTCTTTTCGACAAAGGCGGTGACGCCTTTTATGACCAAATTTCTGCGTTGCATAAATCAGTGCGTGGCTCTAATCCAGATGCTGCGCTTTACTGGATGCAAAGAATGTTAGATGGCGGGGCAGATCCTTTGTATGTGGGAAGACGTTTGGTGCGTATGGCGATTGAGGATATCGGTTTAGCTGATCCACGATGCTTAGAGATTTGTTTGAATGCCTGTTTGACCTATGAGCGCCTCGGTTCGCCAGAGGGGGAATTGGCTTTCGCCAATGCGGTCATCTATTTGGCGGTGGCGGCAAAAAGTAATGCCGCGTATATGGCGCATAATCAAGTCAAGGCTTTGGTCGCACAAGATCAGACCAGACCGGTGCCTATGCATTTGCGAAACGCACCTACCAAGATGATGAAGCAAATGGACTATGGTAAAGATTACCGCTATGCCCATGATGAGCCTGAAGCCTATGCGGCAGGTGAACAATACTTGCCAGATGGTTTGACCCATCTCAAGTTTTATCAACCGACAAATCGTGGCTTGGAAGGTAAAATAGCCGAGAAATTAGCGCAACTTGCGCAACTTGATGCAGAGGCGAAAGCCAAGAAAAAATAAGCCAACAACATTCAGCAGGGAAAGCATATGTTAGACATTCAATTATTACGCACGCAATTGGACAGCGTGGTAGACAAACTAGCCAAGCGCAAATTTGCCTTTGACGTTGAGAGTTTTACCCGTCTAGAGAGCGAACGTAAGCAGGTACAAACCACCACCGAAAATTTGCAGGCCAAACGTAATGCCGCTTCTAAACAAATCGGGATGGCTAAAGCCAAGGGCGAGGATGTCACTGCAGTGATGGCGGAAGTGGCAGGCTTGGGTGAGCAGCTAAAAGCCAATGAAGAAAGACTGCAACAGATTCAACAGCAAATTCAGGATCTGTTATTGAATGTCCCTAATTTGCCACAAGACAGTGTCCCGGTTGGCAAAGATGAAACAGATAATCAAGAAGTCCGTCGCGTGGGCACGCCACGTCAATTCGACTTTGCGGTCAAAGATCATGTCGATATTGGCTCTGCTTTGGGTTTAGATTTTGATACTGGCGCCAAACTGTCTGGTGCGCGCTTTACGCTGATGCGTGGTCAGATGGCTAAATTGCATCGTGCAATCGCCCAATTCATGCTACATATGCAAACCGAGCAACATGGTTACACCGAGTGTTATACCCCATACTTGGTTACCTCAGAAAGCTTGTTGGGGACTGGCCAACTGCCTAAATTTGAAGAAGATTTATTCGCCATGCCACATGGCGATAGTCGTTTGTATTTAATCCCAACTTCTGAAGTCACGCTGACCAATACTGTGCGCGGCGATATCGTGGCGATGGATGACTTGCCTATCAAGCTAACAGCCCATACCCCATGTTTTCGCTCTGAAGCTGGCTCATACGGACGTGATACGCGTGGCATGATACGTCAGCACCAATTCGACAAAGTGGAAATGGTGCAAATTGTCGCGCCAGAACAAAGTGACGCAGCTTTAGAAGAAATGGTGGGGCATGCCGAAAACGTGCTTAAAGCATTGGGCTTGCCTTATCGTGTTGTGCTGCTATGTACTGGAGATATGGGTTTTGGTGCGGCAAAAACCTACGATCTTGAGGTGTGGTTGCCGGCACAAAACACCTATCGTGAGATTTCTTCTGTCTCCAATTGTGAAAGCTTCCAAGCACGTCGTTTACAAGCCCGTTATCGCAAAGCGGATGGCAAAACCGAGCTATTGCATACTTTGAATGGTTCGGGATTGGCAGTGGGTCGTACCCTAGTGGCCATTCTTGAGAATTATCAAAATGCGGATGGCACAGTGACCATTCCTGAGGTACTGAGACCTTTTATGGGTGGGCTAGAGAAGTTAGCTTAAGCCTGTACCGTGATCAATTAAATAAATTCAAAATAGGAAATCCTGGCTGATATTCGGGCATATAGCGAGTTAATATGCTGTGGTAAGTACGGATAGACTCCACGAAAATTACTGGCGCTCCACCGCTGGCATAGCCGGATTTTAGGCTGGAATAGTATTGTGCTTTGTTGAGCAAAGGTAACGTTGCCTTTACATCAGACCAATTGTTTGGGTTGCGACCTAGTCGTTGGGTAAGAATACGGGCGTCTTCCAGATGCGAGAGCCCGATGTTGTAGGCTGCTAAGGTCATCCAAGTTCTATCGGGTTCTTCTATCTTTCCCGATAAGCGCTCTTTCAGTTGGATTAGATATTGCGACCCACCCATGACACTTTGTTTGGGATCTAAGCGGTCGGTAACTCCCATGCTATCTGCCGTTTGCTCGGTCAACATCATCAGCCCTCGAACATTGGTTGGGGACGTATTGTTTTGATCCCAGTGCGATTCTTGATAACTAATCGCGGCGATAAGACGCCAATCTAGGCCTGTGACTTCTTGAGCCTGTTTGAACAACCTGGCATATTTGGGCAGAGTAGTGCGCATCATGCCGAGGAATTTTGTCACATCCGCCGGATTCAAACGATCTATATGCCCGTAATAACGATCCACTAATTTTTTTAATTCCCCGTTGGCTTTAATTTTTTCAAAAAAGGCGATGGATTGTTGGTATAGCCATGGGTCACCATCTCGCGGAAACGCCCAAGCAAGTCTCTCGGCCTCGCCCAATGCAAATCCTAGTCCAAGATTGGGATAGTAGTTTTGCAGCAGACTGGCCATTAAATCATCGGCCACAGTGTAGTCCAAGGTGCCAGCACACACTTGTTCTACTAACTCTTCGGTATTGGCCCTTTTATTGGCATGCCAACCCAGTGTGGGATGTTGCTCAGAAATGCGTTGCAGGCGCTCTGCATAACTGCTGCCAAGGGGGACTTCGATATGCTTTCCAACTAAATCTGCCACCGTTTCTGGTGCGTTTTGCGTCTCACTGTTAAAAACCACATGTTGCTGAACATCCAAGTAAGCAGGGCCAAACTTTACAAAACGTTCTCGCTCCGGGGTGATGCTAAGGTTGGCGGCTGCAATGTGACCTTTCCCATCTATCAGGCTGGTGAGCACATTGGATAATTTTTCATGAACAACAAAACGAACACGATAGTCAGATCCGAGAAATTTCGCGAAAGCGCGGGCTAAGTCATACTCAAACCCTGCATAGCGATCCTCGTCTTCTAGATAATAGGTGTTGGGGCCATTGCTGGTCACCACTACCAATTCTTTGCTGTCTTTGACTGGGGGCAGGGGGATATAAAACTCTTTAATTGCAATCAATACCAGAAGAAGTACAAATGTAGCTATCAGCAACTTGTCAGACATGCGCATCATTGACACTTCTCCTTATCCCTCGCTTAGATACAGCGTAATGCCGCATGAGGCTATGCGCGGCAGGTGGTCGGCTTATTCTAATTGTTGACTTGCTAAGTAATCCTCATAATTGCCATGATAATCGATAATCCCATCTGCGCGAATTTCTAAAATTCGCGTAGCCAGCGAGCTCACAAACTCTCGATCATGGCTGACGAAAAACAGCGTGCCTTTGTATTGGTCCAAAGCGGTGTTTAATGCCTCAATCGATTCCATATCCATATGGTTGGTTGGTTCATCCATCAGCAGGACATTGTATTTGCCCAGCATTAGTTGACCGAATAACATGCGTCCCTTTTCACCACCCGACAACACTTTGACTGATTTTTTGAAATCTTCACCGGGGAATAATAAGCGCCCCAACATGCTGCGTATGACTTGGTCGTCATCGCCTGCTTGAGCATATTGTTTCATCCAATCAAATAAATTTAAGTCTTGCTCAAAGGCGGCTGCGTGATCTTGTGCAAAGTAGCCTAGATTGGCTTTTTCGGCCCATTTAATATTGCCATGCTGGGCTTTTAAATCCTTGGCTAAACAGCGTAAAAGTGTTGTTTTACCAATACCGTTTTCACCAATAATGGCAATTTTTTCACCAGCTTCTACCATCATATTGAAGTTGTTAAACAGTGGATGATCATAGCCATGGCTCAACTTTTCCACCTCTAAGGCATTGCGGTGCAGCTTCTCTCTATCATCATATTCAAAGCGAATAAACGGATATTGACGGCTAGAAGGTTTGATATCTTCCACCTTGATTTTGTCAATTTGCTTGGCACGGCTGGTCGCTTGTTTGGCTTTTGATTTATTGGCCGAGAAACGTCTGACGAAGTCTTGTAGCTCAGCGATTTGTGCTTTGGCTTTGGCGTTATCCCGTAATTGCTGCTGACGCGCCATGGTGGAGGCTTCCATATAGTCGTCATAATTCCCGGGATAGACAGTTAATTTGCCATAGTCCATGTCGGCAGTATGCGTACAGACTTGATTTAAAAAGTGGCGATCATGAGAAATAATAATCATGGTGCAATCACGCTCATTCAGCGTGTTTTCTAACCAGCGTATGGTATTAATATCCAAGTTGTTGGTCGGTTCGTCCAATAGCAGAATATCTGGATTAGCGAATAGCGCTTGTGCCAATAGCACACGTAGTTTCCAGCCCGGTGCAATGGCGCTCATCAAGCCATTGTGTTGTTCAGTCGGAATGCCTACACCCAGTAATAATTCGCCAGCACGTGCTTCCGCGGTATAACCGCCATATTCTGCATAAACATTCTCCAGCTCTGCAGCGCGCATATAATCTTCTTCAGTCGCTTCAAGGTTCATGTAGATGGCATTTTTCTCTGCATTGGCCTGCCACATCTGTTCATGCCCCATCATCACCACATCCAGCACGCGTTGGTCTTCATAGGCGAATTGATCTTGGCGTAGCCAAGCCATACGTTCATTGCTGTCTAGAGCGATATTGCCTGAGCTTGGCTCTAAAACGCCTGCCAAGATTTTCATGAAAGTGGATTTGCCACAGCCATTGGCACCAATCAAACCATAGCGATTTCCCTCGCCGAATTTAACGGACACATTTTCGAATAATGGTTTGGCACCAAATTGCATGGTGATGTTATTGCTAATCAGCACAATGATTTCCTTCGCTTATCTCTTGTCGGATAAAAAGTATGGATTAAAAACGGTTGCGTATCATGACTTCGTCTAAAGTCAGTTGCCCACCACGTGGGAAAGCAGCTTGCAAGGGTTTGCCTACGGCAACAAACATCACTGGGATATGGTCCGCAGGCAGGTTTAATAATTGGCTTACCGCGTCAAAATCAAAGCCATCCATCGGGCAACTGTCATAGCCCAGCTCCTGCGCGGCCAACATTAATGTCATCGCCGCCATGCCACATGAGCGTATCGCTTCATCACGTTGCACTTGCGTCTTACCCTGATAGAACTGACGTATCATCGGAATCAATGCATCGCTGGTGGCTTGAGGTGCGTTGCGCCAATAGCGTTCGGGTTGTTTATCCCAAGCCATGGTGTCTGCAACCAAGACCACCAGTGCTGAAGCGTCGGTCACTTGGGATTGATTCCAGCTGACAGCGCGAATTTGTTGCCGCAATGGCACATCATCGACCACCACAAAACGCCAGTGTTGAATGTTGAATGCGGTAGGTGACAGCATGGATAAAGATATCAACTGCTGAATCTCTGCCTCAGTCATACGATGGCTGGCATCAAACTGCTTTATAGAACGGCGTGCGTGTATCGCCTCAGAAACCTTCATAACACCTCTTTAATAATGAATTTGCGTAATGACTAATGTCAGATTGCCTGCAGGGCGACGCCATGTAACGTTGTCGCCAATTTTATGACCAATCAATGCCTTGGCTAATGGGGAGACATAACTGACTTTGTTGATGCTTAAATCAGCCTCATCTTCACCTACGATATGAAAGATATGGGCCTGACCTTGCTCATCCTCCACAGTCACGGTGGCACCAAATACCACTGTTTCGCTGGACTTTCCCTGTGGACTCACCAAGATGGCTTGTTCTAAGCGCGTTTGTACATAGCGCAAATCACGTTCCACCGTGGTCAGTTTCTGAGCGGCTTGCGGGTTGTCTTTGTTTTGCGCCAATTGCTCACGTTGGTCCAAAAGTTGTTGCTCGGACTCCTGTAATTGCTTGAGTCCTATGGGCGTCACATAATTGGGGTGTTCACTAATCGGGCGTTCAGGAAGATCGGTACCAGCGAGTTCTAAATCGTCTTCTTTAACAAAACCTCTGCTCATGACTAACCTCACAAAATCGAGGCCGAAGTATACCTTTTTTAGGCAGTCCCGTCATTGCAAAACATGCCAAAAGTCTTACTGAGGCAAAGGCTTAGTAACGATGAACCAGCTTACCTAGTGTATATCCGAGTTTATAGGAGAGTGATTGTTGCTGAAATTCTTTCTGCCATAACATATGGGTTTGGTCTAGATGCATCAGGTGCTCAATTCTTTGAATAAAGTCCAGATAGTCATTCAGCCAAGCATTGGTTTGGGTCCAATGTATTTGTGATTGCTCAACTCGGTGATTGGGTATGCCATCTAACAGTCTGATAAGGCTGGGGGATTGGCGCAAAGATACAGTAATCAGTCTTTGATGATTGCGAAACAAGAATAGATCTGCACTGCGGCGGTAACAATCAAGTAAATTGCCACCTTGCCAAGATAAACGATTGAATGCGAATTCACATTCTGGCGTATGGAAGATGGTAAATGGGACAACTTCTTGATAGAGCAATCGATTTTCCAGATGTACATCCACAAAGCCTCCTTGCTGCATGATAAAACGTTTAAAAGTTTTATCTTGGATGCAACGGTCACCCCAAAGGTAACCACGACAAGGACCAAATAAAAAATCAATGAATCTTTCGTCTAAGCGTTTAATTTTCTTTTTTCGTATGCGCCGTAAGCTCATAGTTACCTCTGTAATATCATTATTATGTTGAATATATTACACAATAATGTAGATGATATACAGAGAAATTTTCTGAGCGGTTAGGGAAATCAGAATTCGAGGGCAAGCATAGTGGTGAGGAGTAGATTGTCTTGAGATGGATGCCGAGTTTGATTTGCTGCATCAATCTGTTTCAGCTCTATACGATACATGATGGAAGGATAGGGACGGTAATCCAGATTGGTGGAAAAAGACTTGGCGCTAAAGCGGTCATCGCCATTGCTTTGGATGATCACTTGATTTGGGTCGTAATAGGCCTCAGCCCTTGCGCTCACTGACCACTCAGGATTCCATTGATAGCGTGTCTGTATCAATGGCGAGTGCCAAACATAGTAACGGCTACTCGATTTTTCAACTTGCTCAGCGCCGATATCCCAAGCCAATTGAATTTGCCATCGTTCGCTCATCGGAATTTGCATATCGAAATGATGAAAATAGCGCATTCTTCGCGCATTATCAGGGGTATCGCTACCGATAAATGAGCTACTGTTCATCGATAGCCCCTTGGGGGATTGATAGCTGATTAAATGCCCGATAGCGGGGGTGGTGTTATCCGCTTGGCGACGGATTCTCTGCCATCCATTCAGCAACAACCCTGCCAATTTCCAACGTTGATCTTGGCTGGTAAAGCTTAATTTAGCGCCAGTTTCAAAATAGGGTGAGTTATCCGCCATCATGCTACGCGTGAGGGTCCAATTCTCATTACCTTTTGCTGTCTCTAAACCAATATGCGAGGGAAGAACTCCCATATCTAACCACCATTGTTGGTCATTCGATAAGCGAATACCAATATTGGCCTGATACAGATTGTTGAGCACGCCAGACTCTTTCGCATAGTTGGCACGCATAAAAGTGCCGGACGCCAGACCTAAATTCGCGCGAAAGTTCTCGTGGCTATATTGCGCTTGAATTAGCGCAAGATTGATATTGGTTTGCGCCGTTTGTTGATAGCTATAGACATAGTCTGGCAGGGCGCCATCATTGTGACGGGCAGCCACATAATAGCCCTC
>RFPI01000017.1 GCA_009926205.1 Methylophilaceae bacterium | reverse complement strand
CCAGTAAATTCGTCCACAATGACGATTTCATTGTCGCGCACCACATAGTGTTGATCACGATGGAACAGATGATGCGCTCGTAGGGCCGCATACAAATGGTGGACCAAACTAATACTAGAGGCATCATAAAGACTAGAACCCGCAGCTAATAGGCCAGATTTCTCCATCAGCTGCTCGGCATGCTCATGACCTTGCTCGGACATAATGACCTGAGTCGCTTTTTCATCTACCCAGAAATCGCCCTCACCATCTTCTGTCTCTTGGCGTTTAAGTTTGAGGGCAATTTGATTGACTTGAGTGTACAGTTCCACACTATCGTCTGCTTGGCCGGAGATGATTAATGGCGTACGCGCCTCATCGATCAGAATAGAATCGACCTCGTCTACCAAGGCAAAATTTAGGCCGCGTTGTACGCGTTGGTCGGTGGTATAGACCATATTGTCGCGCAGATAATCAAAACCAAACTCATTATTGGTGCCGTAAGTGATATCAGCAGCATAAGCCGCTTGCTTAACTTCATGTGGCATTTGCGATAAATTCACACCCACCGTGAGTCCAAGGAAGCTATATAACTTACCCATCCACTCCGCATCACGCTTCGCTAAGTAATCGTTTACCGTTACCACATGCACGCCATTAC
The DNA here is from genome assembly GCA_009926205.1 of Methylophilaceae bacterium. Taxonomy (GTDB): domain Bacteria; phylum Pseudomonadota; class Gammaproteobacteria; order Burkholderiales; family Methylophilaceae; genus RFPI01. The sequence goes on along the minus strand of RFPI01000017.1, from coordinate 27,139 downwards.
CGCTCAATGCGTTCAAGTAAGCCGGCAAGGTTGCTACCAAGGTTTTACCCTCACCCGTGCGCATTTCAGCAATTTTATTTGCGTTAAGCACCATGCCGCCGATCAGTTGCACATCAAAATGGCGCATATTGAGTACACGACGACTTCCCTCGCGTACAACAGCAAATGCCTCAGGGAGAAGTTTTTCTAGCGTCTCCCCTTGTTGATAACGCTGCTTGAATTCCTCTGTTTTTGCGCGCAACTGCTCATCAGACAATGTTTGCATTTCTGGCTCTAGGGCATTGATGCGCTGAACCTGTTGCATATATTGTTTTACCAGCCTGTCATTGCGGCTACCGAAGATTTTTTTGAACAACGTTGTGATCATAAATAATTACCAGAATTGAATACCGGCGTTTGCATCAGCTTCTTAAAAGGCATCAGCAAAACATAGTTAATGTTAAAAAAGTGCGTAAAATACAGTCTGACTAGGCAGTCCGATTGCGCGAGCTAAAAAATGCGCAATTTTACCATAAGCCCCTTATATAAACAGACAATTACGCAAGCAGAGTCACCGAAACGCATGCAAAAACTCAAAACCATTTTGGCTACTAATCCAGCGCTTAGTCCATTAGCGCATCATGCTGACGCGCAGCTAGCGATTCAGCGGGCTTGGAATAAGGTGGTACCGAATGAATTGGCTGAGTTTTGTCAGGTGGGCGCCTTACAAAACAGACGTTTGACGGTTTTAGTGGCAAATAATGCCGTTGCCGCAAAAATAAAATTTTTAATGCCCCATTTAATCGCAGGCTTACAGGCTGAAAAACTTGCTGTCAGTACCTTGCGCACTCAATTATTGAGCACGCACAAACCCAGCAAAATTGCCCCTCAGCGTAAATTGCCCAAGCAAGGCTCTGAGGCATTAGCGCAACTAGCCGACCAACTATCTTCCCCTTTGGCAGATCAGATTCGTCATCTACTGGCTAATGTCAAAAAATAAAGCCCGCTTGCGCGGGCTTTATAGGTTCAAACAAGACTATCTTTTTTTCGCATAATCCTACTACAGCATAGGAATAATCAATAAAGCTACGATGTTGATAATCTTGATTAGTGGGTTCACTGCTGGACCAGCCGTATCCTTGTAAGGATCACCTACGGTATCACCAGTCACCGCAGCTTTATGGGCCTCTGAGCCTTTGCCACCGAAATTACCGTCTTCGATATATTTCTTAGCATTATCCCAAGCACCGCCACCTGTCGTCATGGAAATCGCCACAAACAAACCTGTCACGATGGTACCAATCAACAAGCCACCGAGAGCTTCTGCACCCAACACCTTACCTACAATAATAGGCACAGCGACAGGTAACAAGGAAGGAACAATCATTTCCTTGATCGCGGATTTCGTTAGCATATCCACTGCGCGTGAATAGTCTGGCTTCGCTTTGCCGGTCATAATGCCTTTGATTTCTTTGAATTGACGGCGTACTTCAATCACCACGGAAGAGGCTGCACGACCCACCGCCTCCATCGCCATCGCACCGAATAAATAAGGAATCATGCCACCAATAAACAAGCCGATAATCACCTTGTAATTGGATAAGCTAAAGTCTGCAGTAATGTTGTAATGACCTAAATTGTGAGTAAAGTCAGCGAACAACACAATCGCAGCCAGACCTGCAGAACCAATCGCATAACCTTTAGTCACGGCTTTAGTGGTGTTACCAACCGCATCCAAAGGATCAGTAATGTTACGAATTTTTGCTGGCAGTTGTGCCATTTCAGCAATACCACCCGCGTTATCGGTAATCGGACCATAAGCGTCCAAGGCAACGATAATACCAGCCATAGACAACATGGAAGTTGCAGCCACTGCGATACCGTATAAACCAGCTAGACCAAATGATGCCCAAATACCCAAACAGATCACCAATACTGGAGCTGCTGTAGATTTCATGGAAACACCCAAGCCAGCAATCATATTGGTCGCATGACCTGTGGTACAAGACTGAGCAATATGACGCACTGGTGCATATTCAGTCGCTGTGTAGTACTCGGTAATCACTACCATCGCGGCAGTCACACCCAAGCCAACCAAAGCTGCATAGAAGATATTGATAGCCGTCACTTCAGCACCGTCTATCGTGATACCCGTCATCATATCCATGGTGACATAGTAGAAAGCCACAGCAGACAACACGCCCGCGACAATCAAACCACGATATAGCGCGTTCATCACACGGCCACCTTCTTTGACTTTCACAAAGAAAGTACTCACTACAGAAGCCAAAATGGATACACCACCCAATACTAATGGATACAGCAATGCATTCTGATTATCAGGAATCAACAATGCGCCCAATACCATAGTCGCGATAATGGTCACTGCATAGGTTTCGAACAAGTCGGCAGCCATACCAGCACAGTCACCCACATTGTCGCCAACGTTATCGGCAATCACTGCAGGGTTACGTGGGTCATCTTCAGGGATACCGGCTTCAACTTTACCAACCAAGTCAGCACCAACGTCAGCGCCCTTGGTAAAGATACCGCCACCCAAACGGGCGAAGATGGAGATCAGCGAACTACCGAAAGCGAAGCCCACCAAAGAGCCTGTATCAACGGCAGTGCCTACAGCAGTTTGGCTTTCGAGATAAGCATAAAAGCCTGCTACCCCAAGTAGACCCAAGCCCACCACCAACATACCGGTAATTGCACCGCCGCGGAATGCGACTTGCAATGCGGCATTAATACCGTTGTGTGCGGCTTGCGCTGTGCGCAGGTTAGAACGAACAGAGATGTTCATACCGATATAACCGGCCACCCCTGATAGCACTGCGCCGACTAAAAAGCCCAAAGCAGTGAGCTGATTCAGTCCAACCCAAATTGCAACAAATAGCACCGCCCCTACGATGGCTATTGTTCGATACTGACGATTTAAATAGGCTGACGCCCCTTGTTGAATTGCGGCAGCAATTTCGCGCATACGCTCATTACCGCTCGCCTGAGATAAAACCCATTTAATGGTAAGTGCTCCATAAAGCAAGGCTACAACTGCACAGCCAAGAGCAAATAAAAGACTCTGTGACATTGTTACTCTCCTAAATTATTTTGAGAATTATTGCGTATTACCTTTGAACTTCTTGAATGAAAATTTATTGCGAATTGCAAACTACTTAAATCAATAGGTAGTGATTGCTAGATTAAACCAAAACTAGATATTGCGAAAGCTTATTACTGGGATGATTCATATTGGGCAAAAAAAATCCCGCATATCGCGGGATTTTTTTGTAACCATATTAACCACTTAGAACTGTGGTTTGTCATCCGTATCTTGATAACGTTTGATGCCATTGATGATTTCTTGTTTGGCCTCATCTATGCCTTTCCAACCGTCAATCTTGACCCATTTTCCTTTATCTAAATCTTTATAGTGTTCAAAGAAATGAGCAATGATATTTAAACGCCACTCAGAAACGTCACTATATTTTTGTAGATGTTTGTACAAGCCACAGACTTTATCAATGGGCACCGCCAATACTTTAGCGTCAGGACCTGCTTCATCGGTCATCATCAATACCCCTAATGGGCGGCAACGAACTACCACGCCTGGGATTAATGGCACTGGTGTGATGACCAATACGTCGACAGGATCTCCGTCTTCGGAAAGTGTGTGAGGGATGTAACCATAATTACATGGATACTGCATGGAGGTTCCCATAAAGCGGTCAACGAAAATCGCGCCACTCTCCTTATCAACCTCATACTTGACTGGGTCTCCTTGCATAGGAATCTCAATCACTACATTAAAATCATTTGGGATATCTTTGCCGCTAGGCACATTCATTAAAGCCACAATAATTACCTTCTTAAATTAACATTAATCAACTTGTTTAAATTGTTTGGACTGCTCGTCGAAGACTGACATTGCGCCATCTTCTATATCAAAATACCAACCATGCAAGGTCAAATTACCCTGCGCAAGGCGCGTTTGAATAAATGGAAAAGTTGCTAAATTTTCCAGTGAGACTTTGATCGCCTCACGCTCGCAATCACACAAAAAAGCTGTTTTATCTTGTTTGTTTGCAAGTTGTTTTACACGCTCCATTGCAGGTTTTGCAATGCTCACCCAAGGTTTAATAAACTCCCCATCAATGCCCTCGGGCATACCCTCTGTCAGTACCTTGATGCCACCACAGTGCTTATGTCCCATCACAATAATATTTTCTACATTGAGGCTACATACGCCAAATTCTAGTGCAGCACTGACACCGTGGTAGCCACCGCCCTTTTCATAAGGTGGTACTAGATTGGCCACGTTACGCACCACGAACAAATCTCCTGGCTTGGCATTCATCACGATGGCCGGATCGACTCGTGAGTCTGAACATGCAATCACCAAAGTGCTGGGGTTTTGTCCCTGGCTAAGCGCTGCATAAAGCCCTTGCTCGCCGCGAAAATAATCTTCATGAAACTGACGAAACCCAGCGACTAATTGTTTGATATCACTCATGCTACTGAGTTATTCCGCGTGGAACTGCTGGCCAGTTAATTGGCGATAAGCCTCGTGATATTTCTCACTGGTTTTGGCAGCGACTTCCGCAGGTAAGACAGGCGCGGGCGCTTGCTTATTCCAGCCCGAAGCTTCCAACCAATCTCGCACATATTGCTTATCGTAACTGGGAGGATTTTTGCCCACTTGATATTGATCTGCCGGCCAAAAACGTGAGGAGTCAGGTGTCAGCACTTCATCAATCAGATACAGTTTTCCTTGTGCATCCAAACCAAACTCAAACTTAGTATCGGCAATAATAATGCCACGGGTCAGCGCATATTCAGCTGCCTCACGATATAGTTGCAAGCTGACTTGTGCCACTTGCTGAGCAAGTGGCTCCCCTAATAATTCAGCGCAACGCGCCAAGCTAATATTCTCATCATGGTCGCCAACCGCGGCTTTGCTGGAAGGCGTAAACAGCGCTTGAGGTAATTTTTCTGCTTCACGTAAGCCAGCTGGCAAAGGGATACCGCACACGGCACCTGTTTGTTGATACTCTTTCCAGCCGCTACCCACAAGATAACCACGTACAATCGCTTCGATGGGTAGAGGTTTTAGCTTACGCACCACCAAAGCACGTCCACCCAATTGTGCACGTTCACCGGCATCCTTGACCACGCTAGCAGGATCAATCCCGGTTAAATGATTCGGGATCACATGGCCTAATCGGGAAAACCAAAAATTGGAAATTTGCGTAAGCAAAGCCCCTTTATTCGGGATCGGGGTAGGCAAAATAACATCAAAAGCAGAGAGACGGTCACTGGCAATCAACAACATGTGCTCAGCATCGACATCATAGATATCGCGCACCTTACCTCGATGCAATAAGGGCAAACTTTTTATATCGGACTGTATGATGCTAGACAAATTATTTCCCATCCAAATCGAAACTTTTATTAAGCGCGCATTATACCTGAGCCAATGAAACACTCGAGATGCGCTTTGACTTCATGACGTAAGCTATTCAATATCATTGCGCTGCACGTTGCTCAAGAATCTCTACGGCAGGTAATTTTTTTCCCTCTAGAAATTCTAAGAATGCACCACCAGCCGTCGATATGTAGGAAACTTTGTCGTAGATTTCATACTTTTGAATGGCAGCAATAGTATCGCCACCACCAGCAAGGGTAAACGCTGGCGTGTTAGCGATGGCATGGGCAATCGCTTTGGTCCCCTCAGCAAATTGATCAAACTCAAATACACCTAGTGGCCCATTCCAAACCACTGTGCCGGCTTTCATAATAATATCGACCAAGACTTTTGCTGACTGAGGGCCGATATCAAAAATCATATCGTCGCTTTGAATTTCAGCAATGGTTTTGGTACTAGCCTCGGCATCAGGGGCAAACTGTTTGCCTGTCACTACATCGACTGCCATAGGGACTGCTGCGCCGCGCTGGGACATTTTTTGCATCAGCTGACGCGAGGTTTGTAATAAATCATCCTCACACAGCGACTTTCCAATTTCCGCTCCGTTGGCTTTTAAAAACGTATTAGCTATCCCTCCGCCCACGACAAGTTGATCTACTTTTTCCGATAAGCTTTCTAGCACGGTCAGCTTGGTTGAGACTTTTGAGCCACCCACAATCGCCACTAATGGACGAGCAGGATTCATCAAGGCTTTGCCTAATGCATCCAATTCTTCGGTGAGTAAAAAACCGGCGGCGGCAACTGGAGCAAATTTAGCGATTCCATGCGTCGAAGCCTCAGCTCTGTGAGCTGTACCAAACGCGTCCATCACAAACACATCACACAACTTGGCATAGGCTTGCGCAGTGTCATCCACATTCTTTTTTTCGCCCAGATTGAATCGGCAATTTTCCAACAACACCAACTCACCATCAGCGACCTCAAAATCGCCTTTCACCCAATCTTTGATCAGGCGAACTGGACGGTTGAGTTTTTGGCTCAGCACATCCGCCACTGGCTTGAGTGAGTTTTCCTCAGAATAGATACCTTCTTCTGGACGACCTAAATGCGAGGTCACCATCACTTTGGCACCCGCTTTTAAAGCATATTCAATGGTAGGTAGAGAGGCGGTAATACGTGCATCGGAGCTGACTTTACCGTCTTGCAGAGGCACATTTAAATCGGCGCGAATGAATACTCGCTTGGCGGTCAAATCCAAATCACTCATTCTGATGACACGCATCATGTTCTCCTTATGCCACGTGACGGGCTAAGCGCAACAGATTGCAACTATAGCCATACTCGTTATCGTACCAAGCAACCACTTTGACAAAAGTTGGGTCCAGCATGATGCCGGCTTCTGCATCAAACACTGACGGACATGGCTCACCACGAAAATCGGTCGAAACTAGTTTTTCATTAGTAAAGCCCAGCACACCTTGCATGCTGCCATTCGCTGCATTGCGCATCGCTTCGGTGATTGCTTCATAGCTGGTTTCTTTTTGTAACTCACAAGTTAAATCCACGACCGAGACATTGGAGGTCGGGATACGGAATGCCATCCCTGTCAGTTTTTTATTCAAATCAGGAATCACTTTTCCTACCGCTTTTGCAGCTCCGGTAGAAGAAGGAATAATATTTTCTAGAATTGCTCGACCACCTCGCCAATCTTTTTTAGATTGTCCATCCACAGTTTTTTGTGAAGCGGTTGCCGCATGCACAGTCGTCATCAGACCGCGTTTGATCCCTGCGAAATCGTGCAACACTTTAGCCACCGGAGCCAAGGCATTGGTTGTACATGATGCGGCTGAGATAATTGCTTGCCCCTGATAGCTTTGATGATTCACGCCATATACAAACATCGGGGTATCGTCTTTGCCTGGTGCTGACTGAATTACTTTTTTAGCGCCACGATCAATGTGCACCTGACAAGTATCTAAGGTCAAAAATGCACCGGTACATTCCGCCACAATATCGACACCTAAATCGGCCCAATCAATATTCGCTGGATCACGTTCAAATGTCAGGGCAATCCGTTTGCCATTGATGATGAGGGCATGGCTTTCTACCTCAACCTTGGCATTAAAGCGACCATGAACAGAATCATATTTGAGCATATAGGCCATGTAGTCAGCATCGGTTGTGCCATTGATGGCCACAATCTCGAAATCTTCAAACTCTTTTTCTTGGAAGGCTGCACGCAATACCATACGACCGATACGGCCGAACCCATTTATCCCTAATTTAACTGTCATGATTCAACTTTCGCTTTTTAAAACAATGCGCTCAATCGCATAAAGAAAAAGGGAGCCCTGTGCTGTTGGGCTCCCTTAGACTGACCTAGATCAAAATAAATTGGCTAGGATTAAAGCACTGATTTAACAGTGTTCACAACGTTTTCTACTGTGAAACCAAAGTGCTTCATCAATACGCCGCCAGGAGCAGATTCACCGAAAGTATCGATGCCTACTACAGCGCCTTCCAAGCCAACATATTTGCGCCAGAAGTCTGGGTGAGCTGCTTCAACAGCCACACGTTTCACTCCAGGAGTTAATACGCTATCACGGTAAGCTTTGTCTTGACGGTCGAATACGTTAGTGGATGGCATAGAAACCACGCGCACCTTAGTACCTGCCGCATTCAACTCAGCCGCTGCTTTGATGGCCAAATCCAACTCTGAACCGTTAGCAATCAGAATAACATCTGCTTTGCCAGCGACGTCAGAGAACACATAACCACCCTTACGAATCAATGGAAGTTGTGCCGCATCATGTTTGATACCTGGCACATTTTGACGACTGAGCACCAAGCTAGATGGACCATCTTTACGTTCAACTGCGCAAACCCAAGCTACTGCAGTTTCAGTAGAGTCAGCTGGACGCCATACATCCATACGTGGGATATAACGCAGACCAGAGGTGTTTTCCACTGGTTGGTGAGTTGGACCGTCTTCGCCTTGACCGATAGAGTCATGGGTCAATACGGCAATGGTGCGTTGTTTCATCAATGCCGCCATACGCAATGCGCTCTTGGCATAGTCTGAGAACATATGGAAAGTACCACCAAATGGCAACAAGCCACCGTGTAAAGCCATACCGTTCATAATGGCGAACATACCGAATTCACGAACACCGTAAGAAATGTAATTACCTGGTTTCTTCGCATCCACATGAGTAAAGCTGCCACAAGAGGTCAAGTTAGAACCAGTCAAGTCAGCAGAACCGCCTAAGAACTCAGGCAATGTTGGTGCTAATGCAGCGATCACATTTTGTGATGCTTTACGTGTTGCAACTGTTTCAGCTTTTTCGTTCATCGCTGCAATCATTGCATCCGTCACTTGTTTCCAGTTAGCTGGCAAATCACCGGCCATACGACGTTTGAATTCAGCGGCTTCCGCTGGGAAAGCTTTAGCATAAGCTTCAAATTTTGCATTCCAGTCAGACTCAGTCTGTGCACCCTTCGCTGTTTGATCCCAACCAGCATATACGTCTGCTGGAATTTCAAACGGTGGGTGATTCCAACCGATGTTCTTACGTGTTGCAGCAACTTCTTCTTCACCTAGTGCAGAACCGTGACAGTCATGGCTACCGGATTTGTTAGGAGAGCCTTTACCGATGATAGTCTTACAACAAATCAAAGAAGGCTTATCAGTCACTGCTTTAGCTTTCTTGATAGCCGCATCGATCGCGTCAACATCGTGACCGTCTACTGATTGAACATGCCAACCGTAGGATTCAAAACGTTTCGCTGTATCGTCTGTGTACCAACCTTCGATGTGACCGTCGATAGAAATACCGTTGTCATCCCAGAAAGCAACCAATTTGCCAAGGCCCCATGTACCAGCCAAAGCACAAGCTTCGTGAGATACGCCTTCCATCATACAGCCGTCACCTAAGAAGCAATATGTGTAATGGTCAACGATGTCATGGCCTGGTTTGTTGAATTGGTGTGCCAAAAGTTTTTCAGCCATAGCAAAACCAACGGCGTTGGTAATGCCTTGGCCTAATGGACCCGTAGTGGTTTCAACACCTGGGGCATAGCCGTATTCAGGGTGACCCGCACATTTGGAATGCAATTGACGGAAAGTCTTGATTTCATCAATAGGCAAATCGTAACCAGTCAGGTGCAACAATGAATAAATCAGCATAGAGCCGTGGCCGTTTGACAAAATAAAACGGTCGCGATCAGCCCAATTAGGATTTTTTGGATTGTGGCGTAAATGATGATTCCACAATACTTCTGCGATTTCAGCCATCCCCATAGGTGCACCTGGGTGGCCAGAATTAGCTTTCTGCACTGCATCCATGGATAACGCACGGATAGCATTTGCTAAATCTTGACGTGTTGCCATTTCCTTCTCCCTATCAAAAAACGTAATGTTTAAAGACGTTTCAATCTAAACGCCTAACAAAATCTGCTACTCACCCCATGCTTGCTCATAGCACCAGCCTTAAAACTAGACATTTGCTAGTTTCCCTTTTTTGGGAGCCATTGGACTGGATAATACGGCTGGCTTTATCGCCCTATGAACTGTAGGGGCATGAAGCTGAAATTATTGCCCAGTTAGCGTTTTTGAGCAAGTAAAACTAGGTATTTGAGGCGAGTTTTAGGGCTCATGATTGCCCCCTAATGCTAATCAAAAAGGAATGTTTTTTAGACTTTCCACTTAATGGAACAGCCTATGCTCGCAATTTGCTCGCGTGGTCCCTTGCCTGAGTCTGCCACTTGCTTCATGGCCTCTAACAGTTCGCGCTTAAGATTTGGCTTGGGAATCGGGTCACGCCCTTGCTCATCCAAACGGCCTCGATATTGCAACTCCAGTTGCGCATTAAAGCCAAAAAAGTCTGGCGTACAGACTGCGCCATAGGCTTTTGCTACTTGCTGCGTTTCGTCAAACAGATAGGGAAAATCAAAATGCCATTGTTGCGCAATGAGCTGCATATTTTCATAAGAGTCTTCGGGATAATTCACCACATCATTGCTTGAAATGGCCACAGTATGAATGCCAACGAGTTTTAGCGCCTGCACATCTTCAACAAGTCGTTGGTGAATCGCTTTGACATAGGGGCAGTGATTACAGATAAACATCACCAACAAGCCTTTTGGACCTCGTACTTGTTCCAAGGTATAGCGTTGGCCATCAACGCCCAACAAATCAAAACCTGGAGCACGCATACCAAAGTCACAAACCGGAGGATTCAAACTCACCATCTTGCAATTCCTTTATCTAAATTCTTTTGGCTCATATTAAAATAACCATTCATATTTTAACATTACCGTCGTCACCCATCATGCGAAATCCCCGATTCTATTGCGACCCAGCCTTGTGCGACAGACTGAGCTTGGGTGCAATTTTGCAACTTCCAGATAACGCTGCCGTGCATGCAGTCAAAGTGTTGCGTATGAACCAAGGGGAGTGCTTGATTCTGTTTAATGGCGACGGACAAGACTATCGCGCAGAAATTCTACAAATCAGCAAACAACAGGTCCGCTGCAAAATACTCTCGGTAAATCCAGTTAACAGTGAGTCGCCATTGCAAATAACACTGGCGCAGGCCATTTCAGCGGGCGACCGTATGGACTTCACGATACAAAAAGCGGTGGAGCTTGGTGTTGCCGCTATTCAACCCATCGCCAGTCAACGCAGTGTCGTTAAGCTCTCGCAAGATCGTTTAGAAAAACGTTTGGCGCATTGGCAAAACGTTGCCAATGCTGCTTGCGAGCAAAGTGGTCGCGCCATTGTGCCGCAAGTATTTGCTCCACTCAGTCTGGCAGATTGGTTAGCACAAGCACCCCTCGCCCCGACTCGCATCATGCTGTCCCCTGACGCCGAAATTCCCATCACAAAGCTTCAGTTGGCTGCCACTGAGATTTGTCTACTGGTTGGCGCAGAAGGCGGCCTCAGCCCAGAGGAGAAGCAATTGGCCAGCCTCACTGGATTTCAATCGGTGCGCATGGGTACGCGCGTACTTCGTACCGAAACCGCGCCTTTAGCGGCATTAGCCGCCATTCAAACACTTTGGGGTGATTTTAGCGCATAAAATTTGCGTAATAAGCAAATAATCATTACAATTTGCATATAAAGCAAATTAATGAGCTAGCGATGCACCCCAACCCCCCACACAATCAAGCACCAGACTTGGCCAATCTTGACACCAACCCAGCAATCAAGCTGGGGTTGGCGATACGTCATCAACGCAAACAGCAAAATAAAACGTTGACACAATTAGCCGACCAAATAGGCACTGATGCAGGCAATCTATCTAGAATAGAGCGCGGCAACCAAACCATTTCTCCAGCAACACTGAACAAGATTTGCTTGGCCTTAGGTTGCAGTCCAGCACAGCTTTACGCCCAACAAGAAGGCGAAAACTTTGCGCATCCCGCAAATTTTGCGCAAAATGCAAAATTAGCCAGTCATTCTGCCCCGCAATTTGTCAGTTGGTTTCGCTCGGTTGCGCCCTATATCCACGCATTTGGTGGAAGAACCTTTGTCATCGCTTTTGGTGGTGAAGTGGTCACCGATGGTCAGTTCACCGCCTTATCGCATGACTTGAATTTGCTCGCCAGTTTAGAAGTCAGGTTAATTCTTGTGCACGGTGCCAGACCCCAAATCGAAAGCAAGCTGAAACAAGCCAATCTAAAAACCAAATTGGTGGATGGTCTGCGTGTGACCGATGATGCCGCGATGGAAATCGTTAAGGAAGCCAACGGTGCGATACGGGTAGATATTGAATCGCAACTATCTATGGGCTTGGTGGATTCCCCTATGGCTGGCTCTGATATTCGCGTGGCCAGTGGTAATTTTGTCACAGCTAAACCGGTTGGGGTGTATCAAGGCGTGGACTTACAGCACACTGGTGAGGTAAGAAAAATCGACAGTGTAGGCATCCAAAAACGTCTTGATGATGGAGAGGTTGTTCTACTCTCTCCGCTAGGATATTCGCCCACAGGCGAAATCTTTAACCTTGCCGTCGAAGATGTGGCGGTCAGTACAGCGATTGCATTAGATGCAGACAAGCTGATTTTCTTAATGGATAAAGAGGGTGTACACAATATCCGGGGTGAATTATTGCGTGAGATGACTACGCAAAAAGCCAAAAATTTATTGCAGCATGTCCATCAGTATCAACATGATGAGCAGTTAGCTGCGCAAGATGCCGCGCCCTATATCAGCGAGGACGAGCTTTACTATCTGCCCGCTGCCATCAGAGCCTGTGAAAATGGTGTGGCGAGAACGCACCTGATTTGCCGTCATACCGATGGCGCCATCCTGCAAGAACTGTTTACCCTCGAGGGCATAGGCACTATGGTGACCGAAACGCCACTTGAGTTAATGCGGCAAGCCAATATTGATGACGTGGGTAGCCTACTTAAGTTAATCGAACCATTAGAAGCTGAAGGGATTTTGGTCAGACGCGGTCGTGAGCGTTTAGAGATGGAAATCAATCAGTTTTACGTGATGGAGCATGATGGTCGAGTGATAGGTTGCGCTGCACTCTATCCTTTTGCCTCAGAAAAAATGGTTGAGTTTGCTTGCCTCGCTATCCATCCCTCATATCGGGGTGGTGGTCGGGGAGATAGGCTATTCCATTTTTGCGAAGACCAAGCCAAACACATGGGCTTTAATACCATGTTCTGCCTAACCACGCGCACCGAGCATTGGTTTTTGGAGCGCGGCTTTAAACAACGAGATGTAGAGTCACTGCCGGCGGAGAAACAAAAACTGTATAACCTTCAGCGGCGCTCAAAAGTATTTGTCAAAGCGCTTTAGTTTTTCATTTAAAATATGGCGGAATTTGAACCCGCATAAAGAACTTTAGGAAACCGCATGCTGAATCAAACAACTGCTAGCCAAAAAGCGCAAACACTGGCAGAGGCTTTGCCCTATATCAAGCGCTTCTTTGATAAAACCATCGTCATCAAATATGGTGGCAATGCGATGACTGAGCCACATCTGAAAGAATCTTTCGCCAGCGATGTGGTGCTGCTTAAGCTCGTCGGCATGAACCCAGTGGTGGTGCATGGTGGCGGCCCGCAAATCAATGATATGTTGGATAAGCTAGGCAAAAAAGGTGAGTTTATTCAAGGCATGCGGGTGACCGACGAAGAAACCATGGATATCGTAGAGATGGTGCTTGGTGGTCAAGTCAATAAAGAGATTGTGAATCTAATCAACCGTAAGGGCGGAAAGGCTGTCGGTCTTACCGGACAGGATGGCAACTTTATTCATGCCGTCAAATTGATGATGCAAGATAAAGATAAGCCCGAGCAAATGATCGATATCGGCCAGGTTGGCGAAATCAGCCATATCGATCCCAGCATTATCACTTTTCTAGATAGCGGCGATTTTATTCCTGTCATCGCACCCATTGGTGTCGGGGCGGATGGCAAAACATACAATATCAATGCAGATGTGGTCGCGGGTAAATTGGCAGAAATCTTAGGGGCAGAAAAACTAATACTGCTAACCAATACCCCAGGGGTACTAGACAAAAATGGCAACTTGCTGACCGGCCTTACTCCCAAGCAAATCGATGACTTGGTTGATGATGGCACTTTGTCAGGCGGCATGCTACCAAAGATTGGTTCAGCGCTAGATGCAGCCAGAGGCGGCGTGAAGTCGGTGCATATTATTGATGGACGAGTTGAACACGCATTGTTACTCGAAGTATTGACCGACGAGGGCGTTGGCACACTGATTAAAGCCAAATAAATCAGAGCCCACCGCAGTCATCCATCATGAGTCATCAACAACGCAGGGTGTGGATTTTCGATTTGGATGACACCCTGCATGATGCCTCGGCACATATCTTTCCTGTTATGAATCGTGCCATGACGCAATTCATTATGGATCAACTCCAATACAGCGAAGATGAAGCTCAACAATTGCGCAAACATTATTGGCGCATTTATGGCGCCACGCTAAAAGGCTTGGTGCGCCATCATGGCATCAACCCACATCATTTTCTCAGGGCCACCCACGACCATTTAGACCTAGACAATACGGTGTTGCAGCGTCAACGCCTACGACACCTCATTCTTAGCCTGCGTGGCCGCAAAGTGATTTTCACCAATGCGCCGCAGCGATATGCCATTCGTGTATTAGAAATTTTGGGAATAGCGGATTTGTTTGAGTTGGTGTTTAGTGTTGAGTCGACCCAGTTTCACCCCAAACCAGCAATCCGTGGATTCCGTCAATTATTACGTGTATTGCGGGTAAGTCCGAAAGACTGTGTGATGTTAGAAGATAATCCGCATGCTTTAAAGACGGCTAAACGGTTGGGAATGCGAACGGTATGGGTCACACGATCATTAAAAAAACCTTGTTTTGTCGATTTGCGCATTCATGATGTGTTAGCGCTCACTCGTTATCATTTATAATATGGGCTTGGTGCTATATCTAAAAGGAGGATGAAAATGGCAGTTGAACGTGGTCAACGTAAACAACAAATTCTTGAGACGCTGGCAAATATGTTGGAGAAGCCCCAACACGAAAAAATCACCACTGCCATTTTAGCCGCCAAATTAGAAGTCAGCGAAGCGGCTTTGTATCGTCACTTTGCCAGCAAGGCACAAATGTTTGAGGGACTGATTGATTTTATCGAGCAAAGCCTGTTTGGTTTAATCAATAAAATTTCTAGTGAAGAAGAAAATGGACTCAGCCAAGTGCGTCGCATGATTACTGTTATGCTACTTTTCGCTGAAAAAAATCCCGGCATGTCACGTGTGCTAATTGGAGATGCCTTGGTGCATGAGGACCCTGCTTTACAAGTGCGCATCAATCAAATTTTTGACCGCATTGAATCCACACTCAAGCAGTCTTTAAGAATTGCAGAAGCTCAAGGCAAAAAGAATCAAGACCCTGAAGCATTGGCCAATTTATTGCTATGTTTTGTGATTGGTCGTTGGCATCAATTTGCCAAGAGTGGTTTTAAACGCAAACCGATGGAGCTTGCGCAAAGGCAATTGGTAGCGCTGCTTAACGACGAAGAATAATGTTTAGGAATCGAGGTGCTTGTGCAAAGCTTCGAGTCTAGCTTGCATCACCGCCTCGCGAATTTTTTCGTTGTCTTGATATTGCGCCGCTACCTTTCCTGCATCCACAGCAGCAATCGCCTGTAAGGCATCACGTAGATATTCCGCCACCGAAAAATCGTATTGCTCAAACCCAGTTCGACCTCGCGTATCGCATTCACAAGCGTCCAAGAATTGCTCAAATCTTTGTGGTTGACGCAGCGCGTCTAACTGGGTGAGAAATTCTAAAAGCGTTGCAGGACGCATCTGTTTTGCCTGATGTAACTTGCCATGAAATTTAGCGACGATATGCGCTAAACCTGCACAATCATTCGGCACTTTAAGTCGCTTCACCACCTCTTTGAGCAAGTCCACACTGCGCTCTTCATGTCCGATATGCCTTGGTAATGTTTCCACTGGCGTGGTGCCTTTGCCAAGGTCGTGACATAAGGCAGCAAATCGAACTGGTAGGGGAAATTGTCGCTTAGCGGCATAATCAATTACCAACATCATATGCACACCGGTATCCACTTCAGGGTGATATTGTGGCGGCTGCGGCACACCCCAAAGTCGATTGAGCTCTGGGAATAATTTTTCTAATGCGCCACAAGCCCGCAACACCTCAAACATTCGACTTGGTTGTTGCTCCATCAAGCCAGTAGATAATTCTTGCCAGACTCTCTCTGGCACAAGAGCGTCAACCTCTCCTGCTTGTACCATGTCACACATTAATTGTAGGGTCTCGGGCGCAACATGGAATTCGACAAAGCGCGCAGCAAATCTTGCCACTCTCAAAATACGGACTGGATCTTCGACAAATGCTGGACTGACATGGCGCAAACATTTCGCCTGCAAATCTGCTTGCCCGCCATAGGGGTCAATCAGGCTGCCATCGCTATCTTGTGCAATGGCATTAATCGTTAGGTCTCGACGCAGTAAATCTTGCTCTAGAGTGACATCTGGTGCAGCATGTACCACAAAGCCTTTGTAGCCTTTGCCGGATTTACGCTCAGTTCTGGCTAAAGCGTATTCCTCTTGTGTCTTTGGATGAAGAAATACGGGGAAATCTTTACCCACTGCGCGATAGCCCAACTGCTCCATCTGTGCTGGCGTTGCACCCACCACGACATAATCTTTATCCTGCACCGGCAAACCAAGCAGGGCATCTCGCACCGCACCGCCGACACAATAAATCTTCATTATCTTCCTGCCGTCACTCGCAATTGGTTATATTGATTACGTGGATTTTGCCCATTGAGAAAATCCGTCATCACCGCTTCCAATGGAGTTGCACGAATACCAAAGGGCAATGGCTGTGGTGACACATTATCGACTTCCATAGAGCGTACATTGTCACGCGTCATCAACTTTACCGGCAACCATTCCATAAAAAATGCCTGCATATAGGAAAGCGTATCATTCAGGCCCACGATCATAGGACGCTTGCCTACCGCCTGCGCCACGACGCTGACCAACTCTCTCAAGCGGTAAACCTTGGGGCCTGCTAATTCATAACATTTTCCTGCACTAGTTGAATCCTCTACGCTAGCCAACATCACTTTGACCACATCTTCTACAAACACAGGTTGAAAGCGACAGTTAGGTTTCGCCAACATCACCACCGGCATCAATTTCACCAATTTAGCGAATAGATTAATAAAGCTATCACCGCGACCAAATATAACTGAAGGGCGGAAGATGGTCGCTTTTGCACCCAGATGTTTGATAACCGCTTGTTCACCAGCATATTTGGATTGTAGATATAAACTTGGTGCGTTACTGCTGACACCCAAAGCACTGACATGTAACAAGCGAGGGATATTTAACTCAGCACATAACTTGGCAACTTGTTTGGGGAATTGATGATGCATGCGCTCAAAGCTGATTTTTTTGCTTTGGTGCAATATACCAATCAAATTTACTACCGCATCACATCCTTGTAATTCCTTGCGTAGACTGGCGGTATTGAGCACATCTGTTTGAACGACTTTGACGGTAGGCAATAACAATAGATGTTTGGCTGATTCACGACGTCTGGTCATGACCTTCACGGCATAGCCCGCTGCGGACAATTGTGCGACAAGCGCACTCCCCAAAAATCCAGCACCACCTAACACTGCGATTTGTTTTACTTTCACAACTTACTCCATTATTTCTTCAATTTGCATTTCTTTGGACTGCCATGTCCCAACATTCGACACTTTGCCAAGCAGTTGTTTCAAACTTGGCCCTTGCTTACCTAACCTTTGCATATAAAAGTAGGTATTGAGCATGACCTTTTGTACATATACACGGGTCTCTAATATAGGAATTGTTTCCGCATAGATTGCCCCTTCCATCGGTTGTGCGGTTGCCCATGCACGAACTCGACTTGGACCAGCATTATAAGCCGCAGTCGCCATTGGCGTCTGCCCACTAAAACTATCCAAGGTATAACGTAAATAATAGGTGCCCAGTTTTACATTGGTATCAAGTTGATGCAGATTGTCAGCTCTGACATCCTTCCAACCATTTCGTTTAGCTATCCATTTTGCTGTGGCTTGGCATCACTTGCATCATGCCACTGGCACCCACTCCAGAACGGGCATTCAAATTAAATCGACTCTCTTGACGTGACAAACCATATACCCAAGCAGCATCCAACTGCTGATTGCGCGAAAAGTTTTCAACCACCTCGCGATATGGCAGTGGATAACGCAAACTATCATTGTGCAATTGCTGGGTTTTGTCCGCCGTATTAATCGCTACATCCAACCAACCCTGTCGAGTTGCCAACTCCGCAGCCGCCAGTAGCTGTTTGTCATTCATCCCTTTAATGGCATAACTCCATTCTGCGCGTGATTCCCAGCGTAAGCCTAGGCGCTCTAATTCTATTGCACGCTGGAAAGCCGGTTGGGACTTAGCATTGTCAATTTCTACTTCTGTTGGCGTATATTGCTGTGCTGGGGCACGCATGACATCGCCCATTTCTTCCTCGGCCAACACACCATAAAAATTACGTTCTTTTGCTAGGGGGACCAAAATGGCATTTGCTTTGGCTGTCTCACGCTTTTCTTTATAAGCTCGCGCTAACCAGTAACGCCATACAGCTTCCTCCTGCATTTTTTTGGGCATCTCTCGTATGCTCACAATCAAACTGTCCCATTGTTTTACTCTCAGAGCAGCACGTGCCTTCCAAGCCAACGCCTGATCATCTAACTTAAGCATTTCTGGGGCGCTAGTTTCTAATTTCTCAAACATAGAAAAAGCGGCATCATCCAAACGAAAAGCGGCAGCAACAGCTAAACGCATATCTAAGTAGCGTTGCTCCTCTGCGTCTAGCGCTGATTGGATTTTAGGTAATATCTTTTGGGTTTGTGGCCAGTCACGTTTTGCCATGCGACCAACAGCATAAATGGCCAGCTCTCGCTCAAGGCGTGTTTCGGGCTTGCTAGGATTTTTAATCACTTCTTGCGGGGACTGTGTATAGCGTTCGAATTTTTTTTGCTGGCTAGCTGAGATGGCTGGTAAACGACTTAGTACCATTTTTGCAGTCGAGAGCTGTTGTTCACGCAAAGTGCTACGTAATTTTTTCCATATATCTTCTTGGCTCAGTACCTGATTTTGTTGCATCGCATCAAACAAAGGATAACAAGTGCTTGGCCAATCCACTTGATCAAACCAAATCTCTCTACCCTCCACCATGGCCAAGCTATCATTTTGTGCAATGCGCCCATTTAAGGCCAAGCAAAGAACGGCAATATCTTCATTAGAATAGCGTTGATAAACCTGAAAAAATTTATCCCATTGCTGACGTTTAGCCAGTTGCTTTAGCCATTCTCCTTTTACCTTTTCAGCAAATGGCAAGTCACTATATTTTTGGGAAAAACTTTCAAAATCGGCATCTTGCGTTTCATTAAGATTCAGCAACAATTGCCAGTATCTGACATAGGGAGTTAGCAAATATTGCTCAGACTCTAATTTGTCTGCGACTTGTTTGAGCTCATTCAGTTGACGTTGTTGATATAGAGTACGAGCACGCAAAAACGAGTCATCTGATTT
Organism: Methylophilaceae bacterium; assembly: GCA_009926205.1. Lineage (GTDB taxonomy): Bacteria > Pseudomonadota > Gammaproteobacteria > Burkholderiales > Methylophilaceae > RFPI01. The sequence continues at coordinate 7,638 of RFPI01000017.1, read as the reverse complement.
GTCGAGAGATGCCACACTCGGCAGACTGAAACAACATAGGACAACTATATATGCAAGCCAACTAATTCTCATCGATAGCCTTTCCTTGCATGCGCCAAAATTCAATGGTCGCCTAAGCTCTATCTTCAAAGCAAAATGACTCGGCTGATAGCAAAAATTAAAACTGCCGCTAGCAACATCACCGCGCCAAATTTAATAATTTGCCATGCCAGACGCAAGTAGCCTCGGTGGCGAGTGACTAAGAAAGAACCCAAGCAAACCACCACACTGATAATCATCAGCACCAGCAGTAGTCGCAATACAATCATCGCTGCTGGGCCTTTAGGCTAAATAAATTGGAGTGCCGTAGCATCAGCAATGGCAGGGGCGTAAACCTGAGGGGCTTCTTCTTCATGTTCAAAAGTAGCAAATTCCCAAGCTCGATGATTTGACATCAACTGACGTATCAATTGATTGTTGAGTGCATGACCGGATTTATAAGCGCTAAAAGATCCAAGCAATGGATGTCCTAATAAATATAAATCACCAATAGCATCCAGCGCTTTGTGTTTGACGAACTCGTTTTCATAGCGCAATCCATCACGATTCAATATGCGATATTCATCCAGCACAATGGCATTATCCAAACTGCCTCCGCGTGCCAGACCCATAGAGCGCAATGCTTCGACTTCATGCATAAAGCCAAATGTTCGAGCTCGACTCACTTCGCGAATGTAAGAGTGGTCAGCAAAATCAATCACCACACGGTTATCTAATCCATCAAATACTGGGTGGGGAAAATCGATGGTGAAATCTAAACGGAAGCCAAAATATGGCTCAAACTTTACCCATTTATCGCCATCTTTAACTTCGACTGTTTGTTTGATGCGAATAAATTTTTTGGCAGCGGCTTGCTCAGCGATCCCAGCTTGCTGAATAAGATAAACAAACGGCGCAGAACTGCCATCCATAATCGGCACTTCTGCGGCGCTTAAATCGACATAAACATTGTCTATCCCCAGACCAGCTAGGGCAGACATCAGGTGTTCTACAGTAGCCACACGCACACCTTCGTATTGCAAGGCAGAGCACATACGCGTGTCGGTGACTAACTCAGGACTTACTTTCATTTCCGGCGCATTGGGCAGATCAACGCGACGAAACACGATACTGGTATCCACGGGTGCAGGATGCAAAGTCATGGTGACTTTATCACCTGAATGCAAACCCACGCCTGTAGCGCTAATCGATTTTTGTAATGTCCTTTGTTTTAGCATAAGCTTTATTCCATTGCTGCTGTCCAGTGATGCACCGAACAGCCATTTATTCAAGCTGTTAGCATACCATAAAGCACCTGAGCTCCTTAAGCAGAAGGCTTTTTGATGCGTTTAGTCAACCCGCATTAATCAGCTTGTTTGCGTAAGAAGGCAGGAATATCAAATTCCTCAATACCATCTTTCATCATGGCATCGACTTGCTGTCTTCTATTCCCTGAGAACACCTCTGGTTCGTCATCTGCTATATAGCTATTGCCAACATAAATGGGTTGATTGGTCGTACCATCGCGTTTCATTTCTGTTACAACGCGCATTTCTGGTTTTTGTTGCTGACGACGCTCAGCAGAATTCAATCCAGTAGCTACCATAGTCACGCGTAATCCATCGCCAATCGCTTCATCAAACACATTACCTACGATGACAGTTGCATCATCGGCAGCATAGGATTTGATGGTGTTCATCACATCGTAATACTCTTTCATTTTGAAGCTATGGCTGGCGGTAATGTTCACCAAAATACCGCGTGCATTGGCCAAATTCACATTTTCTAATAATGGGCTAGCAACCGCTTGTTCAGCTGCAATACGCGCACGCTCTGGTCCAGTTGCCACCGCAGAACCCATCATCGCCATCCCCATTTCTGACATGACAGTGCGCACATCAGCAAAGTCCACATTCACCAAACCAGGGCAATTAATAATTTCTGCGATACCGGAAACAGCATTATGAAGAACATCATTCGCTGCTTTAAATGCGTCCATAAAGGTCACATCTTCGCCCAACACTTCCATCAATTTTTCGTTAGGAATAATGATGAGAGAGTCGACATGTCGAGAGAGTTCATCTAAACCTTCTGTCGCCACACCCATGCGCTTGCCTTCAAAAGAGAAAGGCTTGGTCACGACTGCAACGGTTAATATCCCCATCTCTTTAGCTACTTGCGCAACCACTGGTGCGGCACCTGTTCCAGTGCCACCGCCCATACCGGCAGTAATAAACAACATATCTGCACCGTCGATAACTTCAGCGATACGATCTCTATCCTCTAATGCAGCCTCACGACCAATTTCAGGTTTTGCGCCTGCACCCAAACCCTTGGTGATATCGCTACCAATTTGTAAAGTGGTAGGTGCATTGCTCTTTTTCAAGGCCTGCATATCAGTATTGGCACAGATAAATTCAACGCCATTGACGTTTTTTTCTATCATATGCTCCACTGCATTACCACCACAGCCGCCTACACCAATCACCTTAATGACGGCTTCTTGCGGGTTTTTTTCCATAATTTCAAACATAACTGCCTCCTTATTTCTGCCTTAAAAATAAAACCAACAACACTAAAAATTACCTTTAAACCAATTCTTCATACGCTCTAGGATGCGACCAAATGAGTTGCCTCCAAGATGATGTTGAATATGCTGCTCTACTTGTTTCTTACCAATCAGAAGCAAGCCAACCCCTGTGGCATAACGTGGGTTACTCACCACTTCGGACAGACCTCCCACGTAGCGCGGCATCCCTAAGCGGACGGGCATATGGAAGATTTCTTCACCCAGTTCCACCATGCCACGCATCATCGCGGAACCGCCTGTAATCACGATGCCCGACGCAATCATTTCTTCAAGACCGCTACGACGTAATTCCGCCTGCACAAATTCATAAAGCTCAACCACACGCGGCTCTATCACCTCTGCTAGGGTTTGCACTGTTAGGTAGCGAGACTCTCTACCATCTGTACCTTGCACCTCGACTGATTCGCGCGGGTCGGCCAACTGACGCAGGGCGCAACCATGACGCATTTTGATTTCTTCAGCAGATTGGGTCGGTGTGCGCAAAGCTACTGCCACATCATTGGTAATCTGATCGCCAGCGATTGGGATGACTGCGGTATGGCGAATGGCTCCTTGCTTAAACACAGCGATATCTGTTGTACCACCTCCGATGTCCACTAGGCAGACGCCCAGTTCCTTCTCATCTTCGGTCAACACCGCCTCACTGGATGCAAGTGGTTGCAGGATTAAATCACTCACCTCTAAGCCACAGCGTTTGATACTTTTGACGATGTTTTGCGCGGCAGCGACAGCCCCAGTCACAATATGCACTTTGACCTCAAGCTTCATCCCGCTCATGCCCAGCGGCTCGCGAACATCTTCCTGTCCGTCAATTATGTATTCCTGTGTGAGGATATGCAGGATTTGCTGATCCGAGGGCAATGCGATGGCTTGCGCAGTTTCAATCACTCTTTGCACATCCGCTTCACTCACTTCGGCATCTTTGATTTTCACCATGCCACGCGCATTGATACTTTGAACATGACTACCAGCGATACCGGTAAACACCTCTCGGATTTTGCAATCCGCCATCAATTCAGCTTCTTCAATAGCTCGCTGAATAGCGTTCACCGTGGAGTCGATATTGATCACCACCCCCTTCTTCAAACCACGCGAGGTGTGTTGTCCCAAACCGATGACATTCAGACTGTTGTCAGGCAATAGCTCTGCCACAATCGCCACCACTTTGGATGTTCCTATATCTAATCCGATAATCAGATTTCTCTCGTCTTTAGCCCTGCTCATAAGGTGTCTCCACTGTTATCTTTATTCCCAATCATGCCGATGTGCATTATTTATTTGCCCCCGCTTTACTGGGTAACTTAGCTTTTGCTTTTATATTGCCCTTGTTTACTACTGAACTCGTTTTGCTCGCCGCTTTCACCAATGTTTTTGCATCTGGTGCGTAGGGGTTAGTCACATTTTTATTTACCGGTGCAAGCCCACTGCGCCTCACTGCAAACCCGTTGGGATAACGCAGATCTACATAAGTTAACTTTCCACCTACGCTGGCAGCGGTTTTGTCATACACCTGCAAAAAACGCTGTAAGCGCTGTTGCATGCCCTCTCGCCCCAAAGCAATCGTCAAACCGCCCTCGGTAGCCAACTGCCAAGAGCCTCGAGGAGAAAGAATTAACTCATTCACCTTTTGCTGTTTACCAGACAGCATCTCTTGATAGTTGGTATAGGCCTGCGCCATATTACTCACCGCATCTCCAGGACCATAAAAGGTAGGCAATTCAGCATCTGAAGCAGCCGTAAACAACTCCCCGTGGGTATTCACTAAAGCAACATTTCCCCATCTTGCTAAGGCTTGATGCTCTTCAATCGATATCTCCAAACTATTAGGCCAACGACGCTTCACACTCACGTTTCTAGCCCAAGGTAATTTTTGGAATGCCTCACGTGTTTTTTCCAGATTCACTGTGAAAAAATTTCCTTTTAAATAACGACTCACAATCAAACGCACCTGCTCTTGCGTGACATGTTGCAAATGGCTCTCAACTTTTATTTCCTTTAGAGGAAATAGCGGTGTGCGTATTAACAAAAATAGCGCGGCATATAACACCATGATGAAAGCCACACCAAACATAAGATTGGCAAGCAGATTCAACATATGCGGTTTATTCCACACCATGAGCTCCTTTTGCCAATTGCAAGATGCGTACTACTAATTCTGCAAAACTAATACCTGCCGCTTTAGCCGCCATAGGCACTAGGCTGTGATCGGTCATCCCTGGACTGGTATTCACCTCAAGGAAATAGTGTTTCCCCGCATCATCCATGAGAAAATCCACCCTGCCCCAACCGCTTCCACCAATCGCCTTAAACGCTGCAATGGCCTCGCGTTGAATCTGCGCCTCTACATCGTCAGGCAGTCCACATGGGCAGAGATACTGCGTGTCATCTCTTAAGTATTTAGCCTCGTAGTCATAAAACTCATTCCCCGGCACGATGCGCACGATAGGTAAAGCTTGTTCACCTAAAATGCCGACGGTGTATTCGCCACCGCCAACAAATTGCTCCGCAATCACCAACGGATCAGACTGACGCGCTAGTTGATAAGCTGGCGCCAACTGATCGAGTTGCTTCACCTTGCTTATACCTATACTCGAACCCTCGTTGGCTGGTTTCACGAATAGTGGCAACCCTAATGTTTGGGCGACTTGTGCTAAATCGCTTTGCTCGTCCAATAAGCGGAATGCAGGCGTAACCACGCCAGCCGATTGCCAAATCAATTTAGTACGCCATTTGTCCATCCCCACCGCAGAGGCCATCACACCCGATCCGGTGTAAGGAATATTCATTAACTCCAAAACACCCTGTATGCAGCCGTCCTCACCATAGCGACCATGTAAAGCAATAAATGCGACGTCAGCTTGACTCAGGTCAGCCAATTTATCTTTTGCAGGATCGAAGGCAAAAGCCTGCACGCCACTGTCCAGCAAGGCCTGTAACACTGCTGTGCCACTCTTCAAGGAGATTTCGCGTTCGGCAGAACGTCCTCCCATCAATACCGCCACTTTGCCTAACTGTTGACTCATGCTTGTCCCAATACCTTAACTTCTTGTTGTAACTGCACACCGAATTTTTCTTGAACGCTCTCGCGCATCAAATCGATTAACTGCTGTATATCCATCGCACTGGCATTACCTAAATTCACAATAAAATTGGCATGCTTTTCAGATATCTGTGCACCGCCAATCACTTTGCCTTTTAAGCCACAAGCTTCTATCAACCTTGCCGCATGATCTCCCGGTGGGTTGCGAAATGTAGAGCCTGCATTCGGCATATTCAAAGGCTGTGTCGCTAATCTCTTAGCTAACAACTGTTTCATCTCGGCTTCAGCTTGAGCGCTATCTCCCTCAGGCAAAGTTAACCAAGCAGCAACAAACCACTCATTTGCCCGAGGCATTTGCACATGCCGATAGCTAGCAACAAACTCATCGCGATGACGCTGATGCAATTCACCATGGTGATCCAAGGTCATCACCTTGCTGACAAGATTCCATGTTTCACCACCATGACAACCGGCATTCATCGCGAGTGCTCCACCCATCGTGCCGGGAATCCCAGCCAAAAACTCCGCACCGCGCAAACCCGACTTGATGCAAAAACGTGCCACTTTGGCGGTCGTCACTCCGGCTTCGACATACACCGACCCATGTTCCAAATGCATCTGATTCAGTGCGTTGTGCATCACGACCACTGTGCCCTTGATGCCTTCGTCTGGCACCAATAAATTTGAGCCTAAGCCCAATACATAGCGGGGCTCATGTGCTGGTAATCCCGCCAAAAATTGTTGCAGGTCAGCCAGGTCTGCAGGGATATACAGACGCTCTGCATGGCCTCCCACGCGCCAGCTGTTATAGCGTTGCATGGACTCATTTAACTTGAGCTCCCCGCGTAACTCTGTTGTCTGCATCGCCGCCATCATGCTGCCAACTCCTCAGCCAACTGTTTTGTTTTACTCGCTACTTGGCCTATGCTGCCGGCTCCCATCACGATGACCACATCGCCCTCTTGGGCATTTTGTAAAATCGCTTGAGGGAGTTCAGCGGGGGTTGGTGCAAACTGCACATTGGCCAATTTTGTCTGTATGGCTTGCATCAAAGCAGCGGCATCCGCGCCCTGAATCGGCGCTTCTCCAGCGGCATATACTTCGGTCAGTAATAGGCTATCAACACTGGTCAGCACCTCGATAAAATCGTTAAAGCAGTCGCGAGTACGGGTATAGCGATGAGGCTGGAATGCCATCACTAAGCGTCGCTCGGGATAGGCAGCTCTCGCAGCTGCGATTACAGCTCGCAACTCCACAGGATGGTGCCCGTAGTCATCAATCAGCGTGAATGGTTGTCCTTGTGCGTTAGTGATTTGACCGTAATGTTCAAAGCGTCTACCTACACCACGGAATTCGCGTAATGCTTTGATGATGGCTGCGTCTGGCACATTCAATTCACTCGCAATGGCGATAGCGGCCAAGGCATTTTGTACATAGTGCCTACCGGGCAAATTGAGGGTGACATCAAAGCGTGTAGTCACCCCATTCACGCGTTCCACACTAAAGTGCATTTGCGGTCCATCTGCGCGCACATTCAGCGCTCTTACATTAGCACCCTCGCTAAACCCATAGGTGGTCACTGGCTTGGTAACGCGTGGCAATATTTCTCTGATATTGGCATCATCGATACACAACACTGCCATTCCCCAGAAAGGCAATTGCTGGATGAATTCCACAAAAGCGTTTTTTAGCTTTTCAAAACTGTGCTCATATGTGTCCATATGGTCGGCGTCGATATTAGTCACTACCGCCATCACCGGGGTGAGATGCAAGAAAGATGCATCCGACTCGTCCGCCTCAGCGACGATGAATTCACCGCCACCCAATTTGGCATTGGCATTGGCTGACTCCAAACGACCTCCAATCACATAGGTCGGATCCATTCCAGCCTCTGCTAATATGCTGGCAATCAGACTGGTAGTAGTGGTCTTGCCATGCGTCCCTGCCACCGCAATACCCTGACGGAATCGCATCAACTCAGCCAACATCA
>RFPI01000016.1 GCA_009926205.1 Methylophilaceae bacterium | reverse complement strand
AGGTCGTGATGTGGTGAGATTGGCCAGTGAAGGTATGGGATATCGTTGGAAAATGCGCCAAGAAAATAAGAGTCCGAATTACACAACACGTTGGCAAGACATCCTCAAAGTTTAATTTTTACTGTAATTCAATACCCGACTGCTAGACTATTTGTCTGCCAGTTTTGAGTGATTTGGACAGTGATATTCCTAAGATAAGTCAGGCATTACAGCGATATATAAAATAATCATGAGAGAAATATGGCAAAGCATTTGTTTTCAACACAGGCAAAGGATAGAATCCCATTACAGTAGTCTATCTAGGATGAAGAAATGTCTAAAAAATATTTGTTGTTATTGGGTTTGCTTTTGGCTTTTAGTCAGATAGTTTGGGCGGATAGTAAGTCATTGCCCTGGGTTAATGGTGAAATTCGTCGCGTAGTGAAGCAAAATAATACTGTGGTCATCAAGCATGAAGAAATTCCTAATATTGGCATGTCTGCAATGACCATGCCATTTAAGGTCAAGGATGTTGGCTTATTGGAAAATCTCAAGCCAGGCGACAAAGTTAAATTTTCTGTTGTCGAAGAAAATCAGGATTTGGTCATTACCCAAATAAAGCCACAATAAGGTCTTTAGTCGGACTAAGGTTGTTTGGCGTGATACAACAAGTCTGCCAATTCAATCAAATCCAGCGCTTGCTGGTTGGTGGACTCTAAAATGACCGGCGGTGCTAACCCAGCTTCACTTGCCTGTTTCCAGCGAGCGGCGCACAAACACCAACGATCACCAGGACGAAGACCAGGGAAATCAAATTCTGGTCTTGGGGTAATCAAGTCGTTGCCATGTAATCGAGAAAAATCCAAAAAGGTTTCTGTGACTTCCGCGCAAACTGTATGCTGCCCACGGTCTCCCTCGAAAGTATCACAACAGCCATTGCGAGTATAACCTGTCATAGGACTTAGGCTACAAACTTCTAATGCTTTACCTAATACATTTTTTTGTTGCGCTGACTGATGTGCCATTGGCTAATCCTAGAAAAATATTTTTAACATAATTTAGAGCCGCACGAGCCAATAAGTTCAGCATAAAATTTCATGTGATTGCAATGTAAAACCCTTATCATCAAGTCTTGAAAAGGTATAATTCTTAACTGTTTTTAACGCAGAATTTCACTGAATAAGAAGGAAAACAGCATGAGTCATTTCATAGAAAAAACCTTAGAAGTTTTAATGTTCCGCAGCCGTTGGTTATTGGCGCCTATGTACTTGGGCTTGGTGGGCGGCTTGGCTTTAATGTTGGTTAAATTTGGCCAAGAGTTTTTTCACCTATTGAGCCATATTTTGACATCCCCAGAGAAAGAAGTGGTGTTGGCGATTCTAAGCTTGGTCGACATTACTTTGGTAGCGAACTTATTGATCATGGTGATTTTTAGTGGCTATGAAAACTTTGTTTCTAAAATTGATGTAGAAAACCATGAAGACAGACCTGAGTGGATGGGTACGGTAGGGTACTCTGGGCTCAAGCTTAAATTGATTGGATCTATCGTGGCGATTTCTGCGATCGATTTATTAAAAGCGTTTATGCATCAGTCCTCCCCGGGAATCGAGCATTTAGGTAGTGAGCCTATGGCATGGATGGTCGGTATCCATTTCATCTTAATCGTTACAGGCGTGTTGTTCGCTTATATGGACAAGGTCGCCGAATCCACGCATCACTAGCGCCAGAGTGAATTCCACTTTTGCAGCTGCAGAGAATAAATTAGCCAGTCTGGATCAAGACTGGCGCAGCTTGCTGGCAGAAGTGGGATCATGCACGCTGCAACCAAAGCAACAATCTCCCTACGAGTCTTTAATTCGTGCAGTAGCCTCGCAACAATTGCATAGCAAAGCCGCCGATGCCATATTGGCGCGTATGCTAGTGATGTTCGATAACCAATTCCCCAGCCCTGAGCAGTTGACCGCAAGTGATGGTGAAGCCCTGCGCAATTGTGGTTTTTCTCGTGGCAAAGTTGCCACGCTGCAAGGCATTGCGGCGGCAGCGCTGTCAGGTCAGGTGCCTGATTTATCCGAAGCAATGGAAATGACGGACTGGCAACTGATACAGCGATTAACTGCGCTTAAAGGCATAGGCCAGTGGACGGTGGAAATGATGCTGATTTTTAATTTGGGGCGACAGGATGTGTTGCCGGTGGACGATTTTGCGGTGAGAGAAGGCTATAAACGCCTCAAAAATATTAGCACTATCACCCCTAAACAATTGCGTGAGATAGGCGAGGCATGGGCACCATATCGTAGTGTTGCCGCATGGTATTTGTGGCGAGTGCCTAAACAGGCGCACTAATTTCTGCGCTGTTCAGATTCCTGAATCAGTTTTGTCACGTACGTTGGCTAGTAAAAGCAAACAGGTTGGGCAAAATCGCATGGATGAAGGAAGTAATGGCCGCAATTAAAAGCCAAAAGCTGGCCTTTAAAGCAAATCGAAAATGGACGCTGTAAGTCTTGCCTGAGGCATCAAGATGTTGTTGAAACATGAGCACTCCCCCTACGAATCTGAATGTTTTATCGTCCAGCCATTTTGATGGCGCGCCCGGCGGGAGTCGAACCCACGACCTTTGGCTTCGGAAACCAACACTCTATCCAACTGAGCTACGGGCGCATTGCGGCAGATTATAACAAATAGCCTGTATCCCCCTCGCTTAATTCTTTGGTTTCGCTCAGGCTACACAGTATAATATTGGCTTTTCCAAGCGTAGTAGAGAGCAATGATATGAGTGACAAACATGATTTTCCCAAGACAACCGTTAAGCAAGTCGTTTTAGCAGTATTGGGTGGCTTAATCGCCCCGCTTTTGGTCATCGTGATGCTGGTGATCATGGTGATGGGCATTCAAGAAAACCATTTGCCTGATGATCCACAAAAGCCCAATGCGGCTGTAGATGCCAATATTGCCCCTGTGGCAACAGTTGAGGTTGCAGCAGTCGAAGAAGGACCTCATGTAGACAAACCCGGTGAACAAGTGGTGACGGCGGTATGTTCAGCCTGTCATGCTGCAGGTGCATTGGGTGCTCCAAAAATTGGTGATAGTGGGGCTTGGGCACCACGTATTTCTCAAGGTTACGAGACCTTAGTGCAACACGCGATTAAGGGTATTCGTTCTATGCCCGCTCGCGGAGGCAACCCAGATTTGACCGATGGTGAAATTGCCAACGCGGTGGCTTATATGGCGAACAAGAGCGGAGCAAGCTTTAAAGCCAAATAATTTTGAGTGCTAAAAACACCGGGCGATAATGCAGTTCATCTGACGTTATCGCCCTTTTTATTTGAGAGAGATTAAATTGGCAACCTATGTAATAGGTGATTTGCAAGGCTGTTTCTTGTCTTTTCAGCAGTTGCTGAAAAAGCTGAGCTTTGGCCCATCCGACCAACTCTGGTTGGTGGGGGATTTAATCAATCGCGGCACCGGTTCGCTATCTGTCATGCGCTGGTTGATGCAACATCAAGACCAAGTGACTGCTGTATTGGGTAATCATGATTTGCATACCTTGGTGGTTGCGGAAGGGTTTGTTGCACCCCATCGAAGTGATACCTTACAAGCCTTGCTGGATGCCCCCGATGCGGACGACATTCTGCATTGGTTAAGACATCAGCGTATGGCGTATCAACAAGATCAATTTTTAATGGTACACGCAGGCTTGTTGCCGCAATGGGATATCAATCAAGCGATGGCGCTAGCCCATGAAGTAGAACTGGCATTGCGTGGCGAGCACTATCGCGAATTTCTACGGCATATCTATGGCAATCAGCCCGATCATTGGGATGAAAATTTGCAGTCTTGGGATAGGTTGCGAGTGATTACCAATGCTATGACAAGAATCAGAATTTGCGATGCGCAGGGTCATATGGAGTTTGCTTTTAAGGGGGAGTTGTCGGGTATCCCTGCGGGCTTTATGCCTTGGTATGAGGTCCCCAATCGTGCAAGTGTCGGACACACCATATTATTTGGACATTGGTCAGCCCTCGGCTTACAGCAACTCAACAACACGATCTCGCTAGATACCGGATGTCTGTGGGGGGGTGAGTTAAGCGCCTACAGGTTAGAGGATGGGCAACTGTTTCAAGTCCCTTGTCATCCCGATGACAGACCACAAGGGCTTACTTCTTTCTTTTAATCTTTGTCGCTAGTCTATTGATTGTAGCGATTTTAAATGCGTGGCAATCGCATGTTGTACAGCCACCGTCAGTCCCCTGCGATCATGCCCGTGACTGGTTTCAGTACCTGCAGCTCAGCTTGGCCATGAGATACACGCAAGATACTGACTATAGATTCCACCAAAGTCATCTCATCCAAAAAAGCCATGCGGATGTCTGGTTTGCCTTGTGCATCAAGATAACGAATGCAGATCGGCACAATATCACTTCCTGCATCAATCGAAGCTTGTAATAGACTGCCATGAAAGGGTAACAAGGTATGACCATCCGAAGTCGTGCCTTCGGGGAAGCAGGCGACTAAATCACCATTGCGCAGACTGTTTGTGGCGACCTTCACCATAGCCGCTGCGCCTTTGTTGGATTTACGCTGTAAAAACAGGGTGCCATTTTTTGCAGCTAGCCAACCAAAAATTGGCCATTGGCGTATCTCTGATTTGGCGATAAAACGCGCTGGCAAAACCGCATGTATCAAATGAATGTCCAGCCAAGAAACATGGTTGCTGACGATTAGATGTCCTGAGTTTACCTGCTTAGGCAAATCCCCTATGACCTGAAAATCAATATTGAAAATACGCAGTAGTTGTTTTGACCAGCCAGCTAACCAGTTTTCACGTTGATGACGTTGGTAAAAAGGAAACAAAAAAGCAGAGACGGCTATCGCCTGCAAAATATGCAAAAAAATACGCGTGCCTCTTAGCACGCGTATAGAGATTGAGGTCATAGAATTGGCCTGCAAGTTTAGCCCTGAATTGAACTAATGACTGACGCGGGTGACGCCACCGGATTCAATCAAACGCACTTTTTCACCGGGTGAGAATTTCTCTGTCGCTTCTTGCACGATAGTGACCAAGCTACCATTATCCAGCTTGATGGTAAGTTCTACCCCGTCGCTACGAGTGCCAAATTCTTCCGCTGCCGCACCGGCAATGCCACCAACAACCGCGCCGATAATAGCGCCGATAGCCGCTTCTTTGCCATCCCCAACGCTAGAGCCCGCAATACCACCCACGGCTGCACCTGCGGCGGTCCCTATGCCACTTTGCGTACCTTCAATTTTGACGGCACGTACGCTTTCAATCACCCCCATACGTACGGTCTGAACTTTTCTTGTATCCTCGCGCGTATACACATCCCCAGAGCGAGATGTGGCACATGCTACTAAACATAATGAGAGAGTACCTACTGCAATTGATTTCCAAATAGTCTGCATTTTTAATCTCCTTAATTATTGCAATTGTAATCCTGGTTCATTTTCTAGTACTTCGTCTACCAAGACTTGAGTATAAATTTTTTCGATGTCATCTCGGCTAGGATGATGGTTTTGGCCACCACGGCTTGCGATTTTGATTGCCCCCATCACCGAGGCTAAACGTCCGCAAGTCTGCCAATCCCAGCCACGAATAATGCCAAACAGCAGGCCAGCCCGATAGGCATCACCACATCCAGTTGGATCGACGATAGCATCTGGTTTGACCGCAGAAATATTAAATTGTTTTCCTTCTGCGTAAATCACTGATCCATGGGCCCCTTTGGTAACGATCAGTGCATTCACCTTGGTGGCAATTTGCTCTAGGCTTAATTTAGTTTTTTCGATCAGCATTTGCGCTTCGTAATCATTTACCGCAACGTAGCTGGCCATTTCAATAAATGACAATAACTCCTCACCATCGAACATAGGCAATCCTTGTCCCGGATCGAATAAGAAAGGGATGCCTGCGTCGAAACATTCTTGCGCATGCTGAAACATTCCCGCACGACCATCAGGCGCAATAATGGCGAGACCAATATTTTTGGTCTGCTGCACACTGTTCAAATGCGAGTGATTCATCGCGCCGGGGTGAAACGCAGTAATTTGGTTATCATCCATATCCGTGGTGATGTAAGCCTGGGCGGTATAGTTGCCCGGAATAGCAGTGATATGGGTTTGATTAATCCCGTGTTTATCCAACCATTGTTGATAGGGCGAGAAGTCGTCGCCCACCGTTGCCATAATGACGGGGTCGTCCTGCAATAAGCGTAGGTTATAGGCAATATTGCCAGCGGTGCCGCCAAATTCACGGCGCAATTCAGGCACCAGAAAGGCCACATTCAGCATATGAATTTTTTCTGGAAGAATATGCTGTTTGAATTGATCGGGAAACACCATGATGGTGTCAAAAGCCATAGAACCGCAGATGAGAATTTGTTGCATATTAGGGTATTCGCTTATTTTAAGATTGGATTATCATCATAGCGCACAGCGCACGCAATATGTCATGATTGACGCTGGAAATAATAAAAAGAATCACGCCGCGCATGCGAGTCTTTCAGAACAGCGCGACTTGATTCTCTCTGCGAGAATTAAAACGGTTTTAACTCAACCAAAATCACAATGGCAATCAAGGCCAATACTGGCATTTCATTAAACCAGCGATAGTAAACATGCGAGTGACGATTGCGGTCATGCTTAAAGTCATTCACCAATTTGCCGCAATAGATATGATAGGCAACCAACAATGCAACCAAGCTCACTTTGGCGTGTATCCAGCCACCAGTAAAGCCGTAGCCCAACCACAGCCAAGTGCCAAATACGATGGTTAAAATTCCGCCCGGCGTCATAATCCCGTAAAACAATTTACGCTCCATGACTTTGAATCGCTCTTGGCTAATTTTGTCATCCGACATGGCGTGATACACAAATAATCTAGGCAAATAAAATAGCCCAGCAAACCATGTGACCATAAAAATAATATGCCAAATTTTGATCCATTCCATTTGATTAATCTTCCTGTTTAAAGTGTTGCGGATTTAAGTTGTTGTTTCAGTGATTCGTGCAATTTGGCGAAATTAAAATCGCCTATCGTTTTGTTGATGATATGGCCTTGCGCGTCCAGTACAAAAGCCGTAGGCGTCACAGTAATATTGCCAAAGGCTTGGCTCAAACTGCCGTCTGCATCATGGGTGACGATAAAGGGCAATTGCTTTTGCTGCACAAAATTCTGGATTTGTTTGAGATCGTCATACTGCATAGCAATCGCGATCACCTCAAAGCCTTGTTGATGATATTGCTGCCATGTTTCGACCAATTTAGGCATTTCGGCAACACAACCGGGGCATGTGGTCGCCCAAAAATTCACCATCACCATTTTGCCGCGCAAGTCTTTCAGGGCAACCGTTTGCTGTTGTAAGGATTGGAATTGAACATCTGGGGCGCTAGGCTTTTGTTGAACTTGCCAGGCGATCATCAGCAACAACAGCAAAATTGCTAGCGGCAGTATGCGTTTTTTAAAATTGAAAAAGGACATAAATACTTCCAAACAGGTATCTTCACAGTGGCGAAAATTGATGAATCAACTTGGCAGCGCATTGTGCAATGTTTTTATAAAACTGTCATTATAGAACTCTATTGCATGAACAATGACTAATAACCACAAAGCGTTTGCAGTGTAATCGCCTCGGGCGGCATGCTATAATGCGCCCCTTCATATCAAATCGTTTCATAGAGTTACTCAACACACATGGCCACACGATTACGGGAAATTCCCTACAACTATACTTCTTTCTCTGACCGCGAAATTGTGATCAGGTTTCTTGGTGAGGATATGTGGAATATCCTCAATCAACTTCGTGACGAGCGCAAAACAGGGCGTTCCGCACGTATGCTGTTTGAAGTGCTAGGCGATTTATGGGTGGTTTCACGCAACCCCTATCTGCAAGATGATTTGCTGGATAACAAAAAACGTCTGCGCTCTTTGATTCAAGCGCTGCATCATCGTATCAATGCGATTCAAGATCGCGCACAAAATAACCCATTGGTGACACAGTTGATTAACGCCTCTAGAGAGGCGGTCAGCACCTTTGAGGATGATTTTAAGCAAACCGAATCCTTGCGCAAGAGAGCGTTGGCGAAGTTAGGCAAGATTACCCGCAAAGACAATATTCAGTTTGATGGCTTGGCACGTGTCTCGCATGTCACAGACGCGACCGACTGGCGCGTGGAATATCCTTTTGTGGTGGTTTGCCCAGATACCGAAGAAGAAGTTGCGCCTATCGTAAAGGCGCTGATTGAGTTGGATTTGACCATCATCCCACGCGGGGGTGGTACAGGTTACACCGGTGGCGCGATTCCGCTGACCAAGATGTCCGCGGTGGTGAATACCGAAAAATTAGATTTTATGGGTCGCGTAGAAATGCGCTCATTGCCGGGCGTCGCTCGTCAGGTGCCAACCTTGCATTGCGGTGCTGGGGTAGTGACGCGTCGTGCGATGGAAGCCGCATCTGAGGCGGGCCTTGAATTCGCTTGTGATCCTACATCTGCGGATGCATGTTGTATTGGTGGTAACGTCGCCATGAATGCTGGCGGTAAAAAAGCCGTATTATGGGGAACAGCACTGGATATCTTGGCCTCATGGCGCATGGTGACACCGGACGCTACTTGGTTAGAAGTGGAACGCTTAGACCACAATCTCGGCAAGATACATGACATAGAGACCGCACGTTTCCGTATTTCCCGCTATGACATTGATGGCAAAACGCTGTTATCTGAGCCAGAAATACTTGAGATTCCTGGCGCGAATTTCCGCAAAGTGGGATTGGGTAAAGATGTTACCGATAAATTCCTGGCGGGCTTGCCCGGTATACAAAAAGAGGGTTGTGATGGCTTGATTACCTCAGCCACCTTTATTCTGCATCGTATGCCTAAGCATATTCGCACCATTTGTTTGGAATTCTTTGGCCATGTAGCCGTTGCGGTTCCAGCGATTGTGGAAATTAAAGATTATGTAGATGCAACCGGGTCAACCTTGTTAGCCGGTCTAGAGCATATGGACGAGCGCTACATTAAGGCGGTGGGGTATGCCACCAAAGCCAATCGTCCCGATCGTCCTAAGATGGTATTGATTGCAGATATCGCCAGTGATGATGAAGATGCGGTAGGTGAAACCGCTTCGCATATTGTGCGATTAGCCAATGCGCGTGGTGGTGAGGGCTTTATTGCTGTCTCTGCAGAAGCACGCAAGAAATTCTGGTTGGATCGTGCGCGTACAGCGGCTATCGCTAAACACACTAATGCCTTCAAGATTAACGAAGACGTGGTGATTCCATTACCAAGACTGGGTGACTACTCTGACGGTATTGAGCGTATCAATATTGAGTTATCGATACAAAACAAACTCAAATTGGTCGATCAACTGCATGACTTTATCAGTGCAGAAAGCCTGCCATTGCATGAAGACGACGACACCCAAGTGGATAAAACATTGCTCCAAGCCAAGCAGCAACAGGCAGTGGAATTGCTCAATAAAGTGAAGCAGCACTGGCAGCAGGTATTAAATAATTTGGATGCGCCTACTGCAGTGCTAGGCGATGAGTACGCGCATTTGGCCTTAGAGAATGTCTTCCGTGCGGTGCAAGAACATCAAGTACGTATCTCTTGGAAACATGAACTGAAGAAGCCTTTACAGCAAATATTCGCTGGACGTGGCTATGAAAAAATCCTCAGCCGTTGCGATGAGATTCATCAGCAAGTGCTCAAAGGTCGCGTATTTGTTGCGCTGCATATGCATGCGGGTGACGGTAATGTGCATACCAATATTCCAGTCAACTCTGATGACTATGAAATGATGCAAACAGCGCATGCCGCTGTGGCACGCATCATGACTTTGGCACGCAGTTTAGACGGTGTGATTTCGGGTGAGCACGGCATTGGTATCACCAAGATGGAATTCTTGGATAAACAAACCATTGATACCTTTGCTGCCTACAAACAAAAAGTTGACCCTAACGGACGCTTTAATAAAGGCAAGTTGATGGCGGGTTCTGGTCTAGAACGCGCTTATACGCCTAGCTTTGGTTTGCTCGAGCAAGAGTCCATTATTATGGAACAGTCTGCCATCGGTGAAATTGCCGATTCGATTAGTGACTGTTTGCGTTGCGGTAAATGTAAACCAGTTTGTACGACGCATGTGCCACGCGCGAATTTGTTATATAGCCCACGCAATAAAATTCTGGGGACTTCGCTGCTGATCGAAGCGTTCTTGTACGAAGAGCAAACCCGTCGCGGGGTGTCATTGCGTCACTTCGACGAGTTCAACGATGTGGCAGATCATTGTACGGTTTGCCATCGTTGCTACAACCCATGTCCTGTGGACATTGATTTCGGTGATGTCTCGATTGCCATGCGCAACTTCTTGCGTGAGCAAGGTAAGCGTCAATTCAATCCCGGCAACGCCTTGGCGATGACTTTCTTGAATGTAAAGGATCCCGCCACTATCAAGCTGATGCGTAATCTGATGATTGGCGTTGGTTATCGCGTACAACGCTGGGCGCACAAAGTGTTCGATAAGCTAGGCTTGTTGACCAGCTTCAAGAAGCGTCCGCCCGCGACACTAGGCAAACCAGAAGTGAAAGCGCAAGTGATTCACTTCCTCAATCGCCCTATGCCTAAATCTATGCCAACCAAGACCTCACGTGCTTTGTTGGGCATAGAAGACGACACTATCGTGCCGGTGATTCGTAATCCTAAGAAGATGAACGATGACAGTGATGCCGTATTCTATTTCCCGGGTTGCGGCTCCGAGCGTTTGTTCTCTACAGTCGGATTGGCGACACAAGCGATGTTGTATGAAGTGGGCGCCACGACGGTGTTACCACCAGGCTATCTGTGTTGTGGCTATCCACAAACGGCAGGCGGCAATCACGACAAGGGTCAGCAAATCACGGCTGAGAACCGTGTGCAGTTCCATCGTGTAGCCAATACGCTGAACTATCTCGATATTAAAACGGTGATTGTGTCTTGCGGAACCTGTATGGACCAATTGCAGAAATACGAGTTTGAAAAAATCTTCCCAGGCTGTCGCTTGTTAGATATCCACGAATATCTGATGGAAAAAGGCGTCAAGTTGGATGGGGTGAGCGGTGTGCGTTATATGTACCACGATCCATGTCACAGCCCCATGAAGAGCTATGCCCCAACCAAAGTGACCAATGCTTTGATGGGTCAAGAGGTGGCTTTGAACGATCGTTGTTGCGGTGAGTCCGGTACCTTCGCGGTAAGCCGTCCTGACATTGCGACACAGGTCAAAATGCGTAAACAAGAAGAGTTGGAAAAAGGTATGGTCAAGTTGGGATTGACTCCTGGCAAGCCAGAGCAGGAAGTTAAAATCCTCACCTCATGTCCAAGTTGTTTGCAAGGCTTATCACGTTATGGCGAAGATACGGGTATCCAAGCCGACTATATCGTGGTGGAAATGGCTAAGCACTTGTTGGGTGAAAATTGGATGCAAGAATATGTGCATAAAGCCAACAATGGCGGCATAGAAAAAATCCTACTCTAATCCCATCAGGCATCTACTCAAGCAAAATGGCGACCGATTGGTCGCCATTTTTTTATCTGAAAACTCTCCATCCTGTTGCTAGTTATTATGCTATTCCATGCTAAAGAAGGGACTAGGCAAATTCTTGGGGCGAATGCTGCTCCAATTATTCAATCTGGCTTCAAAACCAATCCTAGCCATAGGGTTGGGTTTTTTCTTGTCAGCTTATTGGTGCAAAAGTGACGTGAGCCATTCGGTCAAAAAAGAATTCCTTGAGACTTGAAGGGCTAGCTGATAATTCTGGCTTTTGGGAATACCGCACTAAAAGTACTGCCCTTGCCAAACTCGCTATGGATTTCTAGTCTTGCTTGATGGCGACTGAGGATATGTTTGACGATAGAGAGTCCCAAGCCTGTGCCACCGGTTTCGCGGCTGCGGCTGCGGTCTACGCGATAAAAGCGTTCTGTTAATCGATTGATATGTTCCGGTTCTATGCCTATGCCAGTATCACGCACGCTGAAAACTGCTTCTTGATTATGTGCCTGCCATGAGACAAAAATATCGCCACCCTCTGGGGTATAGCGGATGGCGTTGCTAACGAGATTGCTGAAGGCGCTATGTAATTCTTTGCGTGAGGCTTTGATATTCAGATCCGCTTGCGCATCTAAATGGATTTGATGTTTGCCCTTACTCAATCCTTTGGCTTCGCTCACGACGACATTCAATAAATTATCGACATCGATATCTTCTTCATCGGGTGCAGATTTGCCCGCCTCGAGTTGCGACAAGGTGAGAAGGTCCTCAATCAACAACTGCATACGCTTGGTTTGTTCCATCATCATATCGAAATACTGGCGCGTTTGTTTGCTAATGGTTTTATCCATTTCGCTGAGTGTCTCGAGGAATCCACCTACCACTGTCAACGGCGTTCTGAGCTCGTGCGAGACATTGGCAATAAAATCGCGGCGCATGGCGTCGAGTTTTTCGATTTGGCTGATATCGCGGCTGAGAAGCAGTTTTTGATTGCTACCAAAGGACACCAAACGAATTTCTAACATCATTTCTTGTGAGCCGCTGATGGTGTGTAATTTGATGGGATCAATATCAACGTGATGTTGCAGGTATTGCACAAATTCTTGACTGCGGACGAGGTAAACGATGGGTTGATGAATATCTTGTTTAAGCGCGATGCCCAAATGCAACTCGGCGGGACGATTACACCATTCAATTTTATTGTCGTCATCCAACAATACTACGCCATCGGGCAAAGCCCCTGCGGCATGACGGAAACGCTCAAGGGCATTACTCAGTTGCACTTTTGTGCGCGCATGGCGGCGCTGTTCGTGATAGACCTTGGCAAAGATGTCTTCCCAAGCGCCACTGCCCATAGGAATGGTATTTAGGTCTGGCTTGTCTAGCCAACGATTCAGCTGATGCATCCAATGCAGATGGCGCCATAGATAGGCGATGGTACCAATCGCAAATAATAGCCATGCAGTTTCCCAGTCGCTAAAGGCCGCGACAATCAGGCATACGATGAGCCAGCTAAAGAGCAGCCAAAATGCTTTCCAGCGGATGTCTTGCAAAGTGAACTTCCAGAAAAACTAAAGTTGCAATTATGAGCTATTGCTTGGAGAAACGATAGCCAACGCCACGAACTGTTTGAATTAAATCTTCGTGACCAGTGGCTGTCAATGCAAGGCGCAGGCGGCGGATATGCACGTCTACAGTTCTATCCTCTACAAAAACGCGGTCGCCCCAAACCTTGTCCAGCACTTGGGCGCGGGTGTGCACACGCTCGGGATTGGACATTAGGTAATGCAGTAATTTAAATTCAGTGGGGCCTAGCTCGACAAATTTGCCATTGCCAGTCACGCGATGTGTCGCGGGGTCAAGATGCAGGCCACCTGCTTCCACTGGCTCGTCCGTGACTTGTGGAGCGCGTCTGCGCAGTACGGCTTTGATTCGTGCATTAAGCTCACGCGGGCTAAAGGGTTTGGTGACATAGTCATCCGCTCCAACATCCAAACCACGTACTTTGTCTGCTTCCTCACCACGCGCGGTCAGCATAATGATGGGGATATTTTTGTACATCTCATCGGTTTTGAGTTTGCGTGCAAAGTCGATACCGCTCATGCCCGGCAGCATCCAGTCCAATAATATTAAGTCGGGAATCATTTCGCGCATGAGCGTCATTGCATGCTCGACGCTGAGTGCGCGCAGGGGTTGATGACCTGCTTGTATCAGATTGAGCGCGAGTAATTCCTGTATAGCGGGTTCATCTTCAACAACTAATATATGTGCGGGCATCTAAAATCCTATTGAGCTTCAATTGGTAGCGCATCACTTTATGAAAATAGTATGACATTTTTATGACATAAACGCTTTACGTGCAGCTAAATTTTGACTGGGCTTGGTGGTATGATAGCGCCCTTGATGAAATTTGCGGGAGTAATCGTTTGAATCGCTTAGAAAAGAATCTACAAGGCAAGGGCATGAAAATCGGTATTGTCATGTCACGCTTTAATGAAGACGTGGTTAGCCAATTGTTAAACGCTTGTGAACAACGCCTCTTGGCTTTAGGGGTTGCAGCTGAGGACATCACGCTGGCGACTGTGCCGGGTGCTTTAGAAACGCCTTTGACATTGCAAACCATGGCAAACTCTGAGCGTTTTGATGGTTTAGTTGCGCTGGGTGCGGTGATACGCGGTGAAACCTATCACTTTGAAGTAGTCGCCAATGAGTCTGCACGAGGAATCTCTGAGGTGCAATTGCAATTTGGTGTACCTATCGCCAACGCTATTTTGACCACCGAGAATGATGAGCAGGCACTAGACCGTGTAGCGGTTAAAGGGGCTGAGGCGGCGGATGTCATCATCGAAATGATTCATTTATTAAGACAAATTTAATGAAAAAACCTTCTGGAAATCGCCATAAGTCACGCGAGTTGGCACTCAAGGCAATCTACCAACATTTGGTCGGAGCGAAGCCTTTGAGCAACATCATGAAAGAAATGCCTGAGCAAGAAGAGTATGCCAAGGCTGATGAGGAGTACTTCCGCCAGTTGACCACGCAGGTGTTCGAGCATATCGCTGATTTGGATGACAGAATCTCACAATTTATTGATCGCGATATTAATGCGCTGAGCCCCATAGAGCACGCTATTCTATTGATTTCCGGCTACGAACTTATTCATGACCCGAGCATCCCTTATCGCGTAGCGATTAATGAGGGGGTGGAGTTGGCCAAGCAGTACGGCGGTACTGATGGGCATAAATATGTGAATGGCGTTTTGGATAAATTAGGTGCGCAAGCCAGACCGCAAGAGGCGGTTAAGCGTTAATCTGTAATTTCTCGCAGTGCACTCCATCCTCATCGAGTAAGCAGTAGCTTCCCTGTTCATACCAATCCCCCAGCACCACTCTACGACACTCATGTCCGTCAACATGATGCGCATGGATGGCAGGTCTGTGGGTATGCCCATGAATGAAAAGTGGAGGGTATTGATGGTCGCGCAATAGTTGCTCTACCGCCTGTGGATTGACATCCATCAAGCTCATGCTCTTCTCTTGTTTGGCTTGTTCGCTTTGTTTTCTCAACGCATCGATTTGTTGTTTGCGCGTCGCTAAAGGTTGCGCCAAAAAGGCTTGTTGCCAACCTGCTTGTCTCACCATACTACGAAATTGCTGGTAGGCAATATCATCCGTACACAAATGATCCCCGTGACTCAGCAAAACTCTCGTGCCGTACAAGTTAAATTCAGTAGGGTCTTGCAGCAATTGTCCATGACAGCGCTGCGCAAGTGCATCGCCCATCAGAAAGTCTCGATTGCCATGCATGATATAGAGCTGACAACTACTTTGTTGCAGTTGTCCCATGGCTTGAAAAATTGCTTGGTGCGCGGGGTCATCTAAATCATCATCCCCTGCCCAATATTCAAACCAGTCACCCAAAATAAATAGGCGCTCTGCTTGGCTCGCTTGTTTTTGGATAAAAGCGATAAAAGCCTGCGTAATCGCTGGACGACTGGCATCCAGATGCAAGTCAGAAATAAATAGACTGTGGGCTTTCATCGCTTTTTTTACGGTTCGCTTTAAACCACTTCGGCACGTTCAATCACAACCGCTTCAACAGGCACGTCTTGATGCCCCATTTTGCTGCCTGTGCGCACTTGTGTGATTTTATCAACTACGTCAGTTCCGGCTGTCACTTTGCCAAATACGCAATAGCCCCAACCTTGTGCGGTCGGTGCTTTGAAGTTGAGAAAGTCGTTGTCTGCTACATTAATAAAGAATTGGCAGGTAGCGGAATCTGGATTGGGTGTACGTGCCATGGCGATCGTGTACTTATCGTTAGCTAGGCCGTTGTTGGCCTCATTTTTAATTGCTGGATTGGTGTTCTTTTGTTGCATCTCTGCAGTAAAGCCACCGCCTTGAATCATAAAGCCTTTAATGACACGGTGAAAAATCGTGCCATCATAAAAGCCAGCATTGGCATACTCAAGAAAATTGGCCACTGTGATCGGGGCTTTTTCTTGGTCTAGTTCGATTTCAATAATGCCGAAATTGGTATGTAGTTTAACCACGTTGTTTCCTTATCTTAAAAGTTATATTTCGCATGCCTAGGCGATAGGCCATAGGCACTCAAGCCTGATAAGCGCTGTGTTATAATCCGCGCCGAGTTGCAGCGGGAAATTTTAGCAAATTGCCCAACATCCCGCCCAACTATCATCACTTTAATGAATTAATCTGGGTACCGATTTTAAATTGAACCCTGCACAGGTTGCGTGAATGCTGAAAATTTATAACTCGCTGGCGCGAGAAAAACAGGATTTTGTGCCAAGAGAAACTGGCAAGGTAAGCATGTATGTATGCGGCATGACCGTGTATGACTTCTGCCACCTTGGCCACGCACGTGTCATGGTGGTGTTCGACATGGTGTATCGCTGGCTCACGCAAATGGGCTATCAAGTGAAATATGTGCGCAATATCACCGATATTGATGACAAGATTATCCAACGCGCCAATGAAAATGGCGAAACCATACAAGTACTGACCGAACGCTTTATTCAAGCGATGAATGAGGACTCGGATGCGTTGGGCATCTTGCGCCCCAGTATCGAGCCTAAAGCCACGCAACATATCGATGGCATGATAGAGATGATTAGCACCTTGATAGAAAAGGGCCATGCGTATCACGCAGCCAATGGCGATGTGTTCTACTCGGTGAATAGCTTTGCAGGCTATGGCAAATTATCTGGTAAATCGTTAGAGGATTTGCGCGCGGGTGAGCGTGTCGAGGTCGACAATTCCAAACGCGATGCGATGGATTTTGTGTTATGGAAGTCGGCCAAACCGAATGAGCCTGCATGGGACTCGCCATGGGGTCGTGGCCGTCCTGGATGGCATATTGAGTGTTCTGTAATGAGCGCTTGTCATTTGGGTCAGCACTTTGATATTCACGGCGGCGGACAAGATTTGCAATTCCCGCACCATGAAAACGAGATTGCACAGTCTGAGGGCGCGCATGATTGCACGTTTGTAAACTATTGGATGCATAACGGCTTTGTTCGTGTGGATAATGAAAAGATGTCTAAGTCTTTAGGCAATTTTTTCACCATACGCGAGGTGTTAAAACAATATGATGCTGAAGTGGTGCGTTTCTTTATTTTGCGTGCTCACTATCGCAGTCCTTTGAATTATTCTGACGCACATTTGGATGATGCCAAGCTTGCTTTGACACGTTTATATACGGCATTACGTGATGTTCCAGCTAATGCCAATATTGCAAATGATTCGCTTTATTATCAACGCTTTATGGAGGCGATGCAGGATGATTTTAATACTCCAGAAGCGATTGCAGTGTTGTTCGACTTGGCTAACCAATTGAATAAAACAAAGTCTCCGGTATTGGCTGGTGAACTTAAAGCGATGGCGGGTATTTTGGGTTTATTGCAACGCGATGCGCAGCAGTTCTTGCAGGCGGGTGAGCAAAATGCTGGTCAGAACGAGCAAATACAAGCTAAGATAGAGGCTAGAGCGCAGGCTAAACGTGATAAAAACTTCGCTTTAGCCGATAGTATCCGTGCCGAACTTCTGGCGCAGGGAATTATCTTAGAAGACAGTGCACAAGGGACGACCTGGCGTCGAGCCTAGTAACAAGCAAATTTTCGCGCTAGACAATATAAAGGTTTACGACCGCTTGATGAGATTAAGTTTGAAACAATTTGTTATCGCCATACTCGTGCTGGCCATTAGCGTAGGCTTTTTGGATAAGCTGAGTGATATGGGCGAGCAAGCAGCAAGCTTTCAATCCGAAGTGCATGTACTGGACAGCGATAAGTCCCAAGATATCGCAGCAGATTTCTTTGATCAGGCTTTGCCTGCCAATTTTTATCTTCCTGATTTAGGTTTAGTCTCTATCTTATTATCGCTATTGATACTGATTTATTCACCACCCTACCCCAGACCGATTCTCAGACCCCCACTTAATTAGTTCAACTAAAGTTGGCGCGGCTTTTGCTTACTTTAGTTAATACGATTAAAGTGTAAGGGATATACGTAATTTGTTACCACCCACAAAGCATTAAAGAGAATATGAATCGAAAAAAACAGACTTATCAGTTAAACGCAGTCAGACAGCCGTCAAAGCAGGCAATTATTGGGATGTATTTTGCGCTGCTATTGATGGTGCTGGCTTTCAGTTTGATGCCACATATTGTTCGGGCTGCCCCGCAATACAATCTGCAACAGGTGATGGACCTCGCTTTTGAAAAAAATCCTGTTTTGGGGATCGTCAAAGCGCAAGAGGAAGCTGCCCAAGCGACCTTGACCACGGCACGCTCATATTACAACCCAGAGGTTGAGATGCTGGCTGGACCAAGCCGCTATCGAAGTGGTCCGAGTGATGCAAGATCTAATTATTTTGTAGGCATTTCCCAGCCCCTAGAGTTTGGTGATGTGCGATCGGCAAGACGAGAGATTGCTGAGTCTAATATCAATCTGGCTGAATCGAATACAGCGATTAGTCGTGTAGACCTGACCACCCGAGTTAAATCTGCATTTTTTAATGTAGTGCAAAGACAAGCGATTCTCGAAATTAGTTTGGCTGACAGACAACTTTTGAATCAGATTCGCGATCGGGTCAAGTTGCGTGTGGATGTTGGTGAGGCGCCTAAGTATGAGTTGATTAAAGCCGATACCGAAGCCTTGGCTGCTGAGCGTGACTATCAAGCCGCTTTGGTACGCGTCAATGAAGCTAAAGCCCTTTTACGTGGCTTAATTGGGGCTGCAATTCCTGCAGACTTTGAGTTGACCGGTGAGCTTCCTATGCAGCAAACCTTGCCTGTGTTAACGACTCTGCAAAATAAATTAGCCGATAGCCCATCGATTCAACAAGTCAAAAAAATTGGTGAGGTCGCAGAAGCCAGACTTAAGTTAGAAGAAAGCTTGCGAGTGCCAGGTTTTACCTTGAAAGCAGGGGTTGATACTGACCCTGACGTTTCAATGTTGCGTCTGGGTTTGGCAATTCCTTTGCCTTTATGGAATAAACGTGAGGGTCAGATTGCTGAGGCCAATGCTTATGTAAGGCAATCACGCAGTGTATTAAGCGAACGTGAGTTGCTATTGAATCGTGATTTAGAGGCCGCATATCAGCGCTATTTGATTGCACAAGGTCAGTTAGATGCTTTTGAGAATGGCTTATTGAAACAAGCTGAGGCCTCACTAAAAGTGGCTGAGGCAGCTTATCGTTTTGGTGAGCGCGGCATTTTGGAATATTTGGATGCGCAACGTGTTTATCGAGGTGTGCGTCGTGATTATCTGACAGCACGTTATGACTATGTCAACGCCATGCTCGAAGTAGAGCGTTTGTTAGGCACTGAATTAATTGCAGTTAAATAATGCTATTGAAGATTGTTTAAAGGGAAATAATGAATTTTAGATTGATAGTGGTGAGCCTCTTGGCGCTGAGTTTAATGGCTTGTGGTAGTAAGCAAGAAACACAAACCGCAAAAGTAAATGACCCCAATATAGTCGAATTACCGGCAGAAATGGCCAAGGGCATTACGGTGATGAAAGTTGGGGATGCGGAGATTCGAGATTTACTTCGTATCCCTGGCAGTATTCAGGTGGATGAACAGCGTATGGCGCGTATTGGGGCGCCGGTCACAGGACGTATTTCAGATATTGATGTCGTGCTTGGGCAACATGTAAAACGCGGTCAAGTGTTGGCTACGGTAAACAGCACCGAGCTAGCGCAAAACCAATTGGCCTACATCAAGGCCTTGCAACAAATCTCTTTACAAAGCAAAGCCGTTGACCGAGCCAAAGCATTATTAGATGCAGATGTGATTGCGCCGGCTGAATTACAAAAAAGAGAATCTGAGCTCAGTGGTGCGAAAGCCGATTTAATTGCCGCACGCAACCAATTAATGGTCTTGGGGATGTCGCAAGCCAATATCGACAAGCTTTCTCGCTCTGCGCAAATGGATACTTTCAGTAATATCAATGCACGTATTGCTGGAACAGTGATTAGCCGCAAGATTAATCTTGGCCAAGTGGTACAGCCGGCAGACGAATTATTTGTGGTGGCTGATTTGAGCACTGTTTGGGCGGTCGCTGAAGTGCCAGAGCATCAAATTGATTTGATTGAAAAAGGCCAAGAAGTCGATATCGAAATCCCTGCGATTTATGAGAAACCTATCAAAGGCAAACTGATTTTTGTTGGCGATGTGGTTAATCCAGAAACCAGAACGGTGACAGTGCGTAGTGAGATTTTGAACAACAAACAAGAGATTAAACCAGACATGTTGGTGTCCATGTTGGTGTTGTCTAAGCCCACTAAAAAACTTTCAGTGCCTGCTCAAGCGATTGTGCGAGAGAACGACAAAAATTATGTCTTTGTACAAATTGCGCCCAACAAATATCGTTTGCGCGAAGTAACGACGGATGAAGAATATCAGGGTAATGTGGCTGTCATTAATGGCTTGTCTGCTGGGGAAACCATCATTGTTGAGGGTGCCTTCCATGTCAACAATGAGCGTAAGCGCAAAGAGCTGGAGTAAGCCATGATTGAATCTCTTATTCGGGGTGCTTTGCGACAACGTCTAGTTGTCGTTGTTCTCTCTTTGGCCTTATTGGGCTTTGGCGTGATGGCGCTAAAAAAACTATCGGTCGATGCTTTCCCCGATGTGACCAATGTACAGGTGCTCATCGCTACCCAAGCGATCGGCAAGTCCCCAGAAGAAGTTGAACGCTTTATTACTGTTCCTTTAGAAATCTCGATGACCGGTTTGCCCGGACTCACGGAGATGCGCTCGCTGAATAAAAATGGTTTGTCGCTCATTACCTTGGTGTTTACCGACAGTACCAATGTTTATTTCGCCCGTCAGTTGGTGATGGAGCGCATGATGGAAGTCGCCGACCGCTTGCCTGAGGGCGTGGTACCTGTATTAGGGCCAGTCTCTACGGGTCTAGGTGAGATCTATCAATACACATTAGACAAACCCAGCGATGGAAAACAACGGCTATCTGAAACCGAGTTGATGGAGCGCCGCGCCATTCAAGATTGGGTTGTGCGTCCTATGTTGCGCAGCATTCCCGGTGTCGCAGAAATTAACTCTCTGGGGGGCTATGTTAAGCAATACCAAGTATTAATCAACCCAGATCGTATGAATTATTATGGTCTGAAATTACGCGATGTATATGCGGCTCTAGCCAAAAATAATGCCAACAGTGGTGGCGGGATTCTGCCGCATTATGCAGAGCAGTATTTGATTCGAGGCGTAGGTTTGCTACAAACTTTAGACGACATAGGCAATATCGTGCTTAAAGAGCAGGGTGGTGTACCAGTGTACATGCGCGATGTCGCAGAAATCAAAATTGGCAGTGAAGTGCGTGTCGGGGCTCTAGTCAAAAATGGTGACACCGAATCTGTGGGTGGCATTGTGATGATGATTAAGGGGGGCAATGCTAAAGAGGTTGTCAGTCGTATTCAAGCCAAAGTCGATGAAATTAATAGCAAAGGCATGTTGCCGGGGGATCTACAAATCACTTCTTTCTATGACCGAAGTGAGCTTGTCGATGCGGCATTGTTCACTGTAGTCAAAGTGTTAATTGAGGGCATCATCTTGGTGATTGCCATCTTGTTCTTGTTCTTGGGCGATGTGCGTTCAAGTTTGATTGTGGTGGGCACATTATTGCTCACACCATTGATTACATTTATGGCGATGAATTACTTCGGCATCTCGGCTAATTTGATGTCCTTGGGCGGTTTGGCGATTGCGATTGGTCTGATGGTCGATGGATCTGTGGTGGTGGTAGAAAATGCTTTCCACCAACTCGGGCACAGGCATGAGGAAAGTAAGATTCGTATCGTGCTAGAAGCAGCAACGGAAGTCGGTACACCCGTGTTGTTTGGTGTGGGTATTATTATTTTGGTATTCCTACCGTTAATGACATTAGAAGGTATGGAAGGCAAGATGTTTGGACCCCTAGCGATTACTATTGCGATTGCTTTGTTTGTCTCCTTGGTCTTGTCGCTCACGCTGTCACCTGTGCTGTGCTCCTATTTCTTGAGAGGCGGCTCAGGGGAAGATACCAAAATTATTCAAAAGCTGAAGCAACCCTATTTGCGTTTATTGAATTTAGCGCTACATAACGAG
This sequence comes from Methylophilaceae bacterium, assembly GCA_009926205.1. Lineage (GTDB taxonomy): Bacteria > Pseudomonadota > Gammaproteobacteria > Burkholderiales > Methylophilaceae > RFPI01. The sequence goes on along the minus strand of RFPI01000016.1, from coordinate 6,633 downwards.
AAAAAAACCATGTTGGTTGCGGTTGGTATTTTTGTTTTGTCCTTGCTCACGGTTCCGCTGTTGGGGACTTCATTTATTCCAGAGATGAAAGAGGGCTCTATCGTACCTAACATTATTCGTGTGCCCAACATCTCTCTGGACGAGTCCATCAAGATGGACACTGAGGCATCAAAAATCATTACCCAAATACCAGGGGTGAAATCTATCGTGGCCATTATTGGTCGAGGTGAAAGTCCTGCTGACCCGCAAAGTCAGAATGAATCGCAACCGATTGTGAGCTTGTTGCCAAGAAAGCAATGGCCGAGTGGTTGGACACAAGAGGATATAGCCGATGCCATACAGCAAAGTTTGAAATCTTTGCCTGGCGTCCAGGTCGTCATGGCACAACCAATCGCAGCCCGTGTAGCTGAGTTGCTCAGTGGGGTGCGTTCCGATGTGGCAGTTAAACTGTTCGGTGATGATATGGCAGTGCTGAAGTCCAAGGCGGATGAAATTGCGCGTATTGCTGGAGAAATCCAAGGCGCTACCGATTTGCGTGTGGAAAAAGTTTCAGGACAACAATACTTAAACGTGACTATTGACCGACAAGCTATATCCCGTCATGGCATCAATGCCGCGGACGTGCATGAGATTATCGAGACTGCTGTGGGCGGCAAGGGAGCAACCGAAATCTATGAAGGTCAACGTCGTTTCCGAGCTGCTGTTCGTTATCCAGAAAACTTCAGAAATAGTGCAGAATCTATCGGAAATATTTTGCTGACCTCTCCGAATGGCAGCCGTGTTGCTTTGCGCGACTTAGCTAAGATTGAGGTCAATGATGGTCCTGCACAAATCAGCCGCGAATATGCTAAACGTCGTATTGTGGTGGGTGTCAATGTACGCGGTAGAGACTTGGGTGGTTTTGTGTCTGAATTACAAACTAGACTCAATACCAAGTTGAAGTTACCTGAGGGATATTACCTTGAGTTTGGTGGTCAATTCCAAAACATGCAACGCGCATTGAATCACTTGGCGATTATTGTACCTATCACGATTGGTGCGATTTTCTTCCTGCTATTTATGTTATTTAATTCTGTGCGTTATGCCACCATGATTATTTCGGTATTACCGTTTGCCTCTATTGGCGGCATTTTTGCCTTGTTTATTACTCGTGAGTATTTGTCAGTCCCGGCCTCTGTCGGCTTTATCGCATTGTGGGGGATCGCTGTTTTAAATGGTGTTGTGCTGGTATCCTATATACGACATTTGCGCGATGAAGGAAAATCTCAAATGGAGGCGATTGTGCAGGGTTGTCAGCAACGTTTCCGCCCTGTGATGATGACGGCGACTGTCGCAATGTTGGGCTTGGTGCCTTTCTTGTTTGCCACGGGACCGGGCTCTGAGGTACAAAGACCATTGGCCATTGTGGTGATTGGGGGTTTGATTACTTCAACACTATTGACCTTGGTTGTGGTGCCTACGCTTTATCGTAAGTTTGAGGAGCCTCGTGTTGAGGCGAGCATACAGTGATGGTGGCTAAGTCTGTACCGGCTAGCCAATGACACTTTGAGAGAGAATAACGATGAAAGAAATTAAGGCTGTGATACAACCGCATCGATTGGCCAAGGTGCGTTCGGCTTTTAAAAATATTAAAAATTTTCCAGGCATGACCATTTCCAAAGTAGAGGGCTGTGGACGTCATCATGCCAAGCCGTCAGCAGGTATTTTGCAAGAGTTAACCGACTATAGCCCCAAGGTACGCATCGATATGGTTGTGCCAGATGAGTTGGTCGAAGGGGCCTTACAAATATTGGTTGAGGTGGGACATACGGGTCAAGCGGGTGACGGAATCGTTTGGGTCACGCCGGTTGAGCGTATGATAAGACTGTCAGAAAAAATAATAGTACAAGATTGTTAGGGTAATTTTCCTCACTGTATTGTGTACTTTAGTATTCCATTTTGCCATAATCTCGCGTTCTAACTTTTTTGAGACATGCTATGAGTTTGTACAAGTTGGTTCGGCCAATTTTCTTCGCGATGGATCCGGAGCGGGCACATGATATCGCCTTGAAAGGTCTGAACTGGTTGTATAAGTTAGGCGTGTTGAAATTACTCCCAGCCCCAGTATTTGCGCCTAACGAATTGATGGGAATACGTTTCCCCAACTCAGTCGGATTGGCGGCAGGCTTAGATAAAAATGCTGAATATTTGGATGCCCTGAGCTGTTTCGGTTTTGGTTTTATCGAAGTTGGGACCGTCACCCCTAGACCACAACCCGGCAATCCTAAACCACGAATGTTTCGCTTGCCTGAAGTCGGTGGAATTATTAATCGCTTTGGCTTTAACAATGTTGGATTAGAGCAGTTTATCCGCAATATTGAAGCCAGTGATTATCAGGGTGTGCTGGGGATTAATATTGGTAAAAATTTTGATACGCCGAATGAGCGCGCGATTGATGATTACCTTATTTGTTTACGACGCGTTTATCCTTACGCACACTACATCACAGTAAATATCTCTTCACCGAATACGGCGAATTTGCGTATGCTGCAAGAACGCAAAGCGCTGGGAGATTTACTAGCCGCACTTAAAAAAGAACAAAAGAAACTCCATCAACAACATGGCCGCTATGTTCCTATCGCCATCAAAATTGCACCCGATATCGATACGCGACAGTTGCGCCAAATGGCAGATGTGATGCGTAAGTATAAGGTCGACGCCATTATTGCTACCAACACCACCATCTCACGCTATGAAGTTGAAGGCTTAGCAAACTCCGAGCAAGCGGGTGGACTCTCCGGTGCTCCCTTGCGTGTGCGCTCAACTTTTGTGGTCGAAGTTTTGGCAGAGTATTTGCAAGGTGAAATACCTATTATTGCTGTTGGGGGGATTTTTTCGGCAGAAGATACATGCGAAAAAATTGATGCTGGTGCGAGCATGGTGCAGTTATATTCTGGCCTGATATATCGTGGACCTAGTCTTGTGCGTGAGGCTGCGCAGGCATTTACCTAAGCGCGATTCACTTAACGCAATACACTCCAGCTGAGTGGATCAAATGGACGGCTGTATTGACGCAATTCATAATACAAACCACTACTACTATTCCCGCCAGTATTGCCTACCGTGGCGATATTATCCCCACTTTTTACAACATCACCTGACTTTCTGAGTAGCGCTTGGTTATTGCCGTATAAGCTCATATAACCGTTGCCGTGATCGATAATTAAAAGATTACCGAATCCGCGCATCCAGTCGGCAAATACGATTTTACCTTGCGCGATTGCTCTGACTTCGCTCCCTTCGCTAGCACGAATAAACAAACCTTTCCATGTCAGGCCGGTGTCCTCGCGACTGCTTCCAAAGCGATTCATAATTTCACCTTTGACCGGTAGATAAAGCTTGCCTTTCAGTGCGGCAAAACTGCTGCCATCAGATCCTGCTGAAGGTAGATTTTCATTGCGCGCAATCGGTGTGCTTGGCGCATTAGTGTCAGATTTGCTTTCTTGAACTACGGTTTTTTTCGGTGCGACTGATGCACGTGATAGTCGATCAACCAAATCCGACAGGCTTTGCTCATCACGTTTTAAGCGGGATATTTCCTTGCGCTGTGTGGCGATTTTAGAGGATAGGCTGCTTAATACTTTGGCTTTTTCCTGTTTTTCCGATTCCAATTTTTTACGCGCTTGTTCTTGCTGATTTTTTAGTGAGGTAACTTGTTGCAGGGTTTGCTCGGTTTGCGTATTCAGTGCAATGACTTGATGCAAATTGCCCTGCATATCTTGGATTAACAGTTTTCTAGCTTTGGCAATATAGCCATAGTACTGCAATTCACGAGATATTTGATTAGGGTCTTCTTGCTGCAAAAGCAATTGCAGAGTGCCGGGTGTGCGTTGGGTATATTCTTGATAAAACTGTTTTGCAAGCTGCTTTTTCTGCTGCTGGATAACCGCTTCTAAGTGACTCTTTTTTTCGGCAAGTTGTTTTAATGTTTGCGCATGCTTGGTCTGTTCTTGGGCTAATTCAAAAAGTTTACGCTTGGATTCGCTAATCGCTTTTTCACTTTTTTTGAGCGCATCGGCAGCATCTGCTTTAGCTTCTTGTGTGTTTAGCAACTGCTGCTTGAGCGACTCAATCTTTTGTTTGATCGAATCTAGGGTCTGGCGAGATTGCTCGACCTTCCCATCAACCGCTTTGTTATCAGCCGCCCATAAGGTGTTGGACAGCACGCAAGCTGCTAGCCATCCAACAATAGAGAGAGTTGCTACAGATTTCATGCCGCATTAAATTCCATCAGTGCTCGGCCAGTCATTTCCTTAGGTTGCGGCAGCCCCATCATCTTTAAAAGGCTAGGGGCAATATCTGACAACGCGCCGCCATCTCTTAGCTTGGATGGACGTCCAACATAAATTAGCGGCACCAAATGTGTGGTGTGTTGCGTATGCGGTTGGTCATTGTCTTGGTCGAGCATCAGTTCTACATTGCCGTGATCAGCAGTAATAATCACCTCTGCACCGACCTGCTGGGCTGCGGCCACCACACGACCGATACATTGATCTATCGTCTCAACCGCTTTGATGGCTGCGCTCAATATGCCAGTGTGGCCGACCATATCGCAGTTGGCATAATTACAAATCACTGCTTGATATTGCTTACTCAAAATTGCTTGTACCAGTTTATCGGTGACTTCTGGCGCACTCATTTCAGGTTGTAAATCATAGGTCGCAACTTTGGGAGAAGGCACCAAAATTCGATCTTCTCCAGGGAATACCTGTTCTTCACCGCCGTTGAAGAAGAAGGTGACATGCGGATACTTTTCTGTCTCGGCAATGCGTAACTGTTTGAGTCCTTGCGCACTGACATATTGACCAAAGGTATTGGGCACCTCAAAGGGTGGGAATAATACTTTGGCTTGTGCGATGCTTTTGTCGTAACTCGTGAGGGTGTAATAGCCGGCCAACTTTGGAAGCTGGTTGCGCTTAAAGCCATCAAAACGATCATCCAAAAAGCAGGTGGTGAGTTGACGTGCACGGTCAGAGCGGAAATTCATAAATACGATGACATCGCCATCTTGAATATGTGGCGCAGGACCTGATGCGCTTACCGCGGTGGCTTGCACAAATTCATCATTTTCCCCACGCGCATAAGCCATCTTCAGTGCTTCAATCGCTGAAGGCGCTTGAAAATCGGCGACCCCTTCGGTGAGTAGACGATAAGCAGGCAGGATGCGCTCCCAGCGTTTATCTCTGTCCATGGCATAGTAGCGACCACAAACGGAGGCAATTTTGGCAATGCCTGTTTCATCAACCACTTTTTGTAGCGCATTCAAATAGCCTTCGGCGCTGATGGGAGGTGTGTCTCGACCATCCAGGAAGGCGTGCACATAAATTTTATCCAGTCCTTGTTTAGCCGCCATTCGAATCATGGCATGAATATGCTCTTGATGGCTGTGTACACCACCATCCGAGATGAGGCCTAAGATATGTAAAGCTTTACCATGCTGTTTGGCCGCCTGTACCGCCTCTACTGCGAGTGGATGCTGGTTAAATTCGCCAGTCATGATACTTTGATTAATGCGATCAAAGTCCTGATTGATGACTCGGCCAGCACCTATATTTAGGTGACCAACCTCAGAGTTACCCATTTGTCCTTCGGGAAGCCCGACGTGATGCTCAGATGCGTTAATGAGCGTGTGAGGATACTCATCCCACAATCTATCCAGATTCGGGGTGTTTGCTTGAGCAATGGCGTTGTGATCGACTTCTTTGCGATATCCAAAGCCATCTAAAATTAATAGAACAACAGGTGTAATACTCATGGAACTTTCCCTACAAAAACTATCTGATATTTTAGTGATTTTCGCGGCATAAATCTGCATTATTTATGTTTGCTTGCAGGATGAGAGGTGAAATCGCTATGATTCTCAGCTTAATTAAATTGAATTGTGTCCCCAATGAAGAAAAAAGTACTGATGTATGTGATGGCAGGTTGTCCTTACTGTGTACGTGCCGAGCAATTACTCAAGCAAAAGCAAGTCATTGAAATTGACAAAATCCGTGTAGATATTGAACCAGAGCAAAAGCGCGAGATGATAGAAAAAACGGGAAGACGCACCGTGCCACAAATCTTTATTGGCGATGTTCATGTAGGTGGATGTGACGACTTGCATGCGCTTGAGGATGCAGGCGAATTGGATACACTGCTACAAGGTTAACTTGCTGGCAACTCTGCTGGACCTTACTTATTCCCTCAGTCAATTCTTAACCTATTCATAATAAACAAGAAATTTTTAGCTTGAGTATGTACACAAGCTAAAAAGTTGACTATTATCTACAAAAATCGTAGCAATGCTAGGGAGCCAGGATGTGAATAGGCTATCCCATATTGGTACTTCTTATACCCTTCACATACTAGCTTTTAGAGTCTGTTTCAACTTCTTGTGTCCTATCCCAGCGCAAATTAGAGCTAGTAATTTTCCCATAAACCCTATAAAGTGTAGATTAAAGTCTACAATAATAAACTCTATAGGGGGATGGATGCCAACAAACATAATTGATTTGAACTGCGTTTAAATGTAGTACCAGTATGAGTGAGAGTTTTATCTTACATTTAATGTATTCTTGAATCCATTCTAAGTCCAATTTGTTTGATGATGAT
>RFPI01000015.1 GCA_009926205.1 Methylophilaceae bacterium | reverse complement strand
CAAAACCAGAATCTGCAAAAATCCCTGACTATGGTCTCCTCAAGCCTAGTACTTGGTCCGAGCTAGATAAACTGATTGATAAAGATGATTTAAGTAGAGCTTGGCCTGCTTGGCAGTTAGGTTGTTCGGGCTTAAAAGCAAAACCTCAGTGGACTAATGTTTGTAATCTTGCTGATCAACTTGTACAGCCAAATAAAGCTCAAATTCAAGAATATTTTAAAAACAATTTCAATGTGTTTCTTGCCACCAATATGGATGGTACAGACACTGGTTTAATCACCGGCTACTATCAGCCAATTCTGCGTGGTAGCAAAAACAAAACCGATAAATATCGTTATCCCCTGTATACCCGCCCAGACGATTTAATTACTGTAGAACTGGCGAGCTTGTTTCCTGAGTTGGCGAATAAACGTGTCAGAGGTCGCGTGGTAGGAAACAAGTTGATTCCCTATTACTCTCGTGCCGAAATCGACAGTGACCAAACCCCTCTTCAAGGTAGAGAGCTTTACTGGACAGATGATGCAGTCGAGCTATTTTTCTTACAAATTCAAGGTTCAGGAATTATCCATTTGGATACGGGTGAGAAAATTCCTGTGGGCTATGCCGACCAAAATGGCCAAGCCTACCAATCGATTGGTCGTTTATTGATTGATAAAGGTGAGCTCACCGCAGATAAAGCCTCTATGCAAGGTATTAAAGATTGGGCTAAGAAAAATCCAGGGCGTTTGCGTGAGTTGCTCAACAATAATCCTAGTTATGTATTCTTTAAAGAATTACCAAACAATTTACCAGGCCCGATTGGTGCCTTGGGAGTGCCTATCTTGGCTGAGCGGGTGTTAGCGATAGATCCAAAATTTATCCCTTTGGGCGCCCCAGTCATGCTATCGACGACCCAACCCAACAACAGTAAGCCACTTAATCGTCTCATGATGGCGCAAGATACCGGCGGAGCGATTAAAGGTGGTGTTCGTGCAGATTTATTTTGGGGAGCGGGTTATGAAGCAGGTCGTGCTGCTGGCAGCATGAAACAGAAGGGCAAGATGTGGGTGCTGTTGCCTAAAGAATTTAAATTACCTCCGAATTAAATATGGCTTGACCAAATCGTAGGCGAAAAAAAAGAGAGCTAAGCTCTCTTTTTTTGACGTTAAATCGTAATAATTAAATATTAGCGATTGCAAACGTACATTGTTACTTCGAAACCGAAACGCATTTCAGTAGCAGCTGGTTTTGTCCACATAGTAGTCTCCTTAATTAGAATTCGCTTTGCCGAATAGGCATCACGTATGGAAGAATAATACCTGCGCACTACAACTCGAGATACCCCATGAGTTATTAAAAACGCCTAATGATTTTCATTAGATTCAGGCATCTTCCATGTGTAATTCTTGGATTTTACGTGTCAGTGTATTGCGCCCCATGCCTAGTTGCGTCGCCGCCTCGATACGTTTTCCACCAGTATGTTTGAGTGCCTCTGTAATCAATACTTTTTCAAACTCAGCACTGAGTCTATCAATAATATTTTGTTCGCCACGATTGAGCGCGTTGGATACGTCATTGGCGAGTGCTATTTGCCAACTATCCCCGGCACTCTGCTTGCTATGGTCCTCTTTTAATTCTGGCGGTAAATCGATGACATCAATATTTTGTCCGGGTGCCATCACTGTCAACCAATGGCAAACGTTTTCTAATTGACGAACGTTGCCACTCCAATTCAGTGTGGATAGGAAGCGCAGTGCAGCGGCGGTGGGTTGTTTAGTTTCAACGCCAAGCTCCTGCGCACTTTGTTGCAAGAAATGTTTAACCAGTAAAGGAATATCCTCTGGACGCTCTCGCAAAGGAGGCAGGCGTAAACGAATCACATTCAGGCGATGAAATAAATCCTCGCGGAATAAGCCTTGTTTGACTCTTTCCTCGAGATCTTGGTGGGTGGCCGCAATGATGCGAACATTTACTTTGACGGGTTGATGTCCACCAACGCGATAAAACTGACCATCGCAAAGCACTCGTAATAAACGTGTTTGTAAATCGGCCGGCATATCACCAATTTCATCTAAAAATAGTGTGCCCTCGTCCGCTTGTTCAAAGCGACCTCTACGCGCCGCTTGAGCACCAGTAAAGGCGCCACGTTCATGTCCGAATAGTTCAGATTCCAATAAATCTTTCGGAATTGCGGCGGTGTTGATAGCGATAAATGGTTTGCCAGCTCTTGGGCTATGTTTGTGCAGCGCACTAGCGACTAACTCCTTACCAGTCCCGGACTCTCCGTTGATTAGAACAGTAGCATGCGAGCGACTGAGTCGTCCGATTGCACGAAATACTTCTTGCATCGCGGGTGCTTGACCAATAATTTCTGGAGTTTCTTCAATTTCAGCTTGGTCAGCTACTTGCCTGTGTGTTTCTTCAACCGCACGACGTATGACTTCAATTGCTTGGTCTACATCAAATGGCTTAGCCAGATATTCAAAAGCTCCGCCTTGAAAAGCAGCAACAGCACTTTCTAAGTCAGAGTATGCAGTCATGATAATCACAGGAATGTCAGGTAAGCGTTGTTTGACCTCGCTTAAAAAATCCAGTCCAGAGCCATTTGGCATGCGTATATCACTCACAATGACTTGTGGTGTATCAGTCGCTAGCGCTTCTAAAGCCTCGGGTACAGAAGAAAAGGTTTTAAATGCAAACTCAGTTCTAGCTAAGGCCTTTTCAAATACCCAGCGGATTGATTTATCGTCATCAATAATCCAGATTGGTTTCATCATTATCTATACCATTTTCATTGATTAAAGGTCATTGTCGAACGCTACCATTTTTCAAAGCAGTGCTTTCTACGGGTAGCAAAATATTAAAGCAAGTTTTCCCAGGTACACTCTCACATTCCACCATGCCGTGATGCTGTGTGATAAATGTTTGCGCGAGTGTCAGACCCAAGCCAGAGCCACCCTCGCGACCAGATACCAAAGGATAAAAAACACGTTCACGGATTGCTTCAGGTATCCCCGGTCCGTTATCAATAATTTGCAAACGTATCGCCACGCGATAGCGTTTTTTCGCCAAAGTTACCTGACGCTCAGCGCGTGTGCGTAAGATAATTTCTGCATTTTTTGTGCGAGCATTTTGTAAAGCTTGCGCAGCATTGCGTGCAATATTCAGCACGGCCTGAATGAGCTTTTCTCGATCGCCAATAATCTCCGGTAAGCTGGTGTCATAGTCACGTCGTACAGTGATATTAATGCCATTTTGCGGTGCTTCGGCAAGTAACAAACTACGCACACGCTCCAACACCTCATGGATATTCGTGGGCTGATATTTGGGCATGCGATGCGGCACCAACATCCTATCCATCAAGCTTTGCAGGCGGTCGGCCTCTTTAATAATGACCTGAGTGTATTCACGCAAACCGGTTTGTGGCAATTCATCTTCAAGCAGTTGTGCCGCACCGCGTAAACCGCCTAGTGGATTACGAATCTCATGAGCTAAATTGCGCAACAGCTCGGTATTGGCTTGTTGGTGTATCAGCATGCGTTCCTCGCGAGCGATACGCAGTTGTTGATCCATTTGTTGGAATTCCAACACCAAACAAGCAGGTGCAATATCTACCGGGGTGACAGTGCAGGTCACCGCCAATGATAATTGACGTGATGTGGTGATAAAAAATTCGTGCTCGCGAAATGGGCTGCGCTGAGAAATTGCTTGCTGCACCGCATCCATTAATAAATCGCAATTGGGAAAAATTTGTGACAAGGATTGCCCAACAATCTGTTTGCTACTTAGTGCGAACAGAATCTCGGCAGCCGGATTGGCAAAAATGACCTGACTGTCTGCGTTTAAAAGCATGACAGCAGTGGCCAAATGTTCTAATCCAGCAAAAGCTTTTAGGGTCTGATTATCCATGTGTTTTAATAAGCAACCCTCGTGCCAAAAATGACATTTGGGTGAGTAAATTATTTAATCAAATTCAAAGCAAATTAAGCCTAAATAATCCAATATACAAGTCACTAGAGATAAAAAAAGGCGGGTCACCCCGCCTTTTTCACTGACTGCGATTAGCAGCTGTAATACATACCAAACTCGATTGGGTGTGGTGTCATACGCAAGTTATTCACTTCGCCCATCTTCAAGTCGATGTAAGAATCAATCCAGTCATTACTGAACACACCACCGCGTGTTAAGAATTCGCGGTCTTTGTCCAAATATTCCAGCGCTTGTTCTAATGAAGAACATACGGTTGGAATCTGTGCATCTTCCTCAGGAGGTAGATGGTAAAGATCCTTAGTTGCTGGATCGCCTGGATGAATCTTGTTTTGTACGCCATCTAAACCAGCCATCAACAAGGCACTGAATGCCAAGTATGGGTTAGCAGTTGGATCTGGGAAGCGAGCTTCAACGCGGCGAGCTTTGTCAGAGTGTACAAATGGGATACGAATAGAAGCAGAGCGATTCTTGGCAGAGTAGGCCAATTTCACAGGTGCTTCAAAGCCAGGAACCAAACGCTTGTAAGAGTTGGTACTTGGGTTAGTAATCGCATTCAAAGCACGCGCATGTTTGATGATACCGCCGATGTAATACAGAGCGAATTCACTCAAACCTGCATAACCGTTGCCAGCGAATAAGTTTTTGCCATCTTTCCATACGGATTGATGAACATGCATACCAGAGCCATTATCACCAGCATAAGGTTTAGGCATGAAGGTCGCAGTCTTACCGTAAGCGTGAGCAGTGTTCAACACCACATATTTCAACACTTGAGTCCAGTCAGCGCGTTTTACCAATGTGCTGAATTGTGTACCAATTTCACATTGACCCGCACCGGCCACTTCGTGGTGATGTACTTCCACTGGAATACCCATTTCTTCTAGTGTCATACACATTGAAGAACGAACGTCTTGGAAAGAGTCTACTGGTGGTACTGGGAAGTAACCGCCTTTAACAGCAGGACGGTGACCGATGTTGCCGCCTTCGAATTTGTCATTAGAAGACCATGGAGCTTCTTCTGAGTTGATGCGCACAGAGCTACCGCTCATGCTCACATCCCATTGTACGGAATCAAAAATAAAGAATTCTGGTTCTGGACCAAAATAAGCGGTATCGCCCAAACCGCTGGACTTCAAGTAAGCCTCAGCACGTTTTGCCAAACTACGTGGGCAACGGTCATAACCTTTGCCGTCTGTTGGATCAACAACGTCACAGGTCAAAATTAATGTAGGCTCGTCCATAAATGGATCGATATTGGCTGTGTCTGCATCTGGCATCAATTGCATGTCTGAGGCATTAATACCTTTCCAGCCAGCAATGGAAGAACCGTCAAAAGCATGACCTTCAGTGAATTTCTCTTCATTGAACGCAGAAACTGGAACAGTAACGTGCTGTTCTTTACCACGGGTGTCGGTGAAACGAAAATCGACGAATTTGATGTCGTTGTCTTTCACCATTTTCATTACGTCGGCGACCGCCATGTGAATCTCCTAAATTTGTCGTAAGTTGGTTTAAAAAAACTAGTTAATAAAAAAGCTACGCCATATTTTAAAGCATGAAGCGTGCCAAAATCTCAGTAATGGTTTCCTTTTGCTGTACAAATACTTACAAAAGCGGAGCCGAAATGAATGCACTATTATAGTGCAAGCGCACACAAAGCGCACTATTTTAGTGCAATTATGCGCAAGCGAACTTTTGTCGCTATACTTTACAACCTATTTATACATTAGCGAGAGAGAACCCAAGCATGTCATTATCTCAGATTTTGGAAAAAGCTAAACAACGAGCACAAGACTTAAATTTACCTTATGCCGGTGCGTTAACCCCACAAGAGGCTTATCAAGTGTTGCAACAGGCTCCACAAGCGCAACTGGTGGATGTTAGAACGACCGCGGAATTAGAATTGGTGGGGCGTATCCCAATGGCGCAACATATTGAATGGGCTTTTTACCCAGGCATGGTGCCCAATCCACACTTTCAGAATCAATTAGCGCAACAGGTCGATAAAGAATCTTTGGTGATTTTTCTGTGCCGTACCGGTGGACGTTCACATAATGCTGCTGTTCTGGCATCTCAAATGGGTTTTACAGAGGCCTACAATATGCTGGAAGGTTTTGAGGGAGAGGCTACTCCGGAAATGCGTCAACGTTGTCGCATCAATGGTTGGAAAGTGGCAGACTTACCTTGGACCAACGCTTAATTTTTAATATTAATCTCGTCCTTTATGACTGATTTATATGCCGTAATAGGCAACCCTATCCATCACAGCAAATCGCCGCTGATACATCACGCCTTTGCGCAACAAACCCAGCAAGATATGGACTATCGGGCGGTATTGGCGCCTTTGGACGGGTTTGCTGCTACTGTGCAAGATTTAATCACGCTTGGTTTGCGTGGTGCGAATGTCACCGTCCCATTCAAACTGCAAGCATATCAATTGGCGCAACAAGTGACTGAACGTGCACAAGATGCGGGAGCAGTGAATACGTTGATCTTTCAACAAGATGGCATCATCGGAGATAACACCGATGGCGTAGGGTTAGTGCGCGATATTGTACAAAACATGGGCGTGCAGCTAGAGGGTAAACGTATCTTGTTGATTGGAGCTGGCGGCGCCTCTGAGGGAGTGCTTCATCCTCTGCTTGCTTGTCACCCAAGGCTATTAATCATCACCAATCGCAGTATGGATAAAGCGGTTAATATGGTTAAAAAAATAGAAGCCCGCGACGAGATGATGCTGGTGAGTGTTGATGCCTATGCTTTCGATGAGTTGCATCAACATCAATTTGATATTGTGATTAATGCTACTTCAAGCGGCTTGCAAGACGAACGTCTACCTTTACCTCCACAAATCTTCGCACCTAACTGTCTTGCCTATGACATGATGTATGGCAAGCTAACCCCATTTATGCAAATGGCACAACAACAAGGCGCACATATCACTGATGGACTGGGCATGTTGGTAGAGCAAGCTGCTGAAGCATTTTATTTATGGCGCGGAGTGCGACCTCAAACCAGCCCAGTGATTGCCATGTTGAGGAGCTAATGCAAGCACGCACTTCTACCAAATGGCTTTTCTGGCAGGCCTGCAAATGGATACTGGTAGTCCTACTGGTGTACCAACTTTGGATATTTTTGCATATTTTGGTATGGATAAAATTTAATCCTGATACAAGTGCACTGATGGAGCAACGTCTGGAGCTTTTACAAGACATGCACCAGAATGCAGAACTAAAACATCGCTGGGTGCCATACCAAAAAATTTCGAATCATCTGAAGCGAGCTGTAGTCGCAGCAGAGGATGCCAAATTTCTTGACCATGAGGGATTCGATTGGGAGGGCATACAAAAGGCCTATGAGAAAAACAAGCGTCGCGGGAAATTAGTGGCGGGTGGATCCACCATCAGTCAGCAACTCGCAAAAAATTTATTCCTATCCACTAAACGCACCCCTTGGCGCAAATTAGAAGAAGCCGTCATTACCTTGATGCTAGAAAACATGATGAGCAAACGCAGAATTTTAGAAATTTATCTGAATATCATCGAATGGGGGAATGGTGTTTTTGGTGCCGAAGCTGCAGCAAGGCATTACTTCCACAGTAATGCTGGCGCCTTAAACGCGACACAAGCAGCAAGAATGGCAGCCATGATTCCCAATCCACGCTACTTTGACAAACATCCAGCGTCACCCTATTTAGCGCACCGTACGGGGATTATTATGCAACGCATGTATGCGGCGCAAATACCTAAATAGACTTAGCTATTTGCTCGTTTTGAGCATAGATTTGAGATAGCGTCCTGTGTAGCTTTGGGTAATTTGTGCCACTTGTTCTGGTGTGCCTTCAGCCAAAATAGTGCCACCGCCATCACCCCCCTCAGGCCCCATATCGATAATCCAATCGGCGGTTTTAATCACATCCAAATTATGTTCAATAATCACAATGGTATTGCCCGCATCACGCAATCTGTGGATCACATTCAGTAGCAACTGAATGTCAGCAAAATGCAAACCTGTAGTCGGTTCATCCAAAATATATAGAGTGCGACCGGTGTCCCGTTTGGATAATTCCAAGGCTAATTTAACCCGTTGCGCTTCTCCACCAGAGAGCGTGGTAGCGGATTGCCCTAGGGTGATATAACCTAAGCCTACATCCAATAGTGTGTGCAATTTTCTCGCCACCGTAGGCACAGCTTGGAAAAATTCATGCGCCTGTTCCACCGTCATGGACAAAATCTCATGGATATTTTTGCCCTTGTATTGAATCTCCAAGGTTTCACGGTTGTAACGCTTACCCTGACAACTATCGCAAGGGACATATACATCAGGTAAAAAGTGCATTTCTACACGAATCACGCCATCACCCTGACAAGCCTCGCAACGTCCACCTTTGACATTAAATGAATAACGCCCAGGACCGTAACCTCGGGCGCGACTCTCAGGCACTGAAGAAAATAAATCACGAATCGGGGTAAACAATCCTGTATAAGTGGCAGGGTTGGAACGTGGTGTGCGGCCTATCGGGCTTTGATCTACATCGACAACTTTGTCAAAAAATTCTAATCCTTCAATCGCCTCAAACGCAGCAGGCTCTGTTGAGCTGCCATATAAATGTTGGGCCACGACTCGATACAGTGTGTCGTTGATGAGTGTGGATTTGCCTGAACCAGAGACCCCCGTGACACATGTCAGCAAACCGACGGGAATAGATAAATCTACCTGTTTTAAATTGTTGCCTTGAGCTTTGTGCAATTTCAACCAGCGTTTGGGGTCTGGCTTGGTGCGTAGCTGTTTATACTCAATTTGTTTTTTCCCGCTCAAATATTGCCCAGTAATCGAATCAGGGTT
The DNA here is from genome assembly GCA_009926205.1 of Methylophilaceae bacterium. Taxonomy (GTDB): domain Bacteria; phylum Pseudomonadota; class Gammaproteobacteria; order Burkholderiales; family Methylophilaceae; genus RFPI01. The sequence continues at coordinate 22,252 of RFPI01000015.1, read as the reverse complement.
GGTTTGGATTTCTGCGGGTGTTCCGAAGGCCACAATTTGACCGCCATGCTCGCCAGCGCCAGGACCAATATCGACAACAAAGTCGGCTGACATAATCGCATCTTGATCATGCTCAACCACAATGACGGTATTGCCGATATCACGCAAATGTTTCAGGGTATCCAACAGCCTATCGTTATCACGTTGATGCAGACCAATAGAGGGCTCATCCAAGACATACATCACCCCGGTTAAGCCCGAGCCAATTTGCGAGGCCAAACGTATGCGCTGCGCTTCTCCTCCAGAGAGGGTCTCAGCCGAGCGCGAGAGCGACAAATAGTCCAATCCCACATTGGTGAGGAAGTGCAGACGGCTGGAAATCTCTTTGATAATTTTGTCTGCAATCGCCAATTTTTGGCCATGCAGTTCAATAGTCTCGAAGAAAGTTAGTGCTTGCTTCAGCGGCATCTCACATATCTCATGGATATTCTTATTGGCTACTTTGACATGACGCGCTTCAATGCGCAGGCGTGTGCCGCTACAGCTTGGACATGGCTGAGAGTTGAGATATTTGGCCAACTCTTCACGCACGGTGGTGGAGTCAGTCTCACGATAACGACGTTGTAAATTATTAATAATGCCTTCAAAGCTATGACTCTTTTGATAAAAGCCACCACGCTCATTCAAATAGCGGAAATTAATAGTTTCGCGTCCACTGCCATGCAATAGCACTTGCTGAATAGGCTCTGGCAAATTCTCAAACGGTAGCTCTATATCAAACTGATAATGTTCAGCTAGACTCAATAGCAACTGAAAATAAAACTGATTTCGTCTGTCCCAGCCTTTGATAGCTCCAGAAGCTAGTGATAAATGAGGAAAGGCAACCACGCGTTTTGGATCAAAAAAACTAATTTGTCCCAAGCCATCACATTGTGGACAAGCGCCCATAGGATTATTAAAAGAGAATAAGCGCGGCTCTAATTCCACTAAAGAATAATCACAAACAGGACATGAGAATTTGGCAGAGAATAAATGCTCTTTTGCCGTATCCATCTCGACGGCAAGCATTTTGCCGTCAGCCAGTCGTAAGGCAGTTTCTATCGACTCTGCGATGCGCTGCTTCAAGTCAGCACGCACCTTAATTCTATCAATCACAACATCAATAGAATGTTTAAAGGTTTTTGCCAACTTGGGTGGATTATCTAGATCATGAATCTCACCGTTCACTCTGATTCGAACAAAGCCCTGTGCTTTTAATTCATCGAATAGGTCCAGATGCTCGCCTTTACGCTCACGCACCACGGGCGCAAGTATCATCAGTTTGGTATCTTCCTCGAGCGCGATAATACTATCTACCATCTGCGATACGGTTTGCGCCTCAAGTTTGATATGGTGTTCAGGACACTCAGGGTCACCCGCTCGCGCATACAACAAACGCAAATAATCATGAATTTCGGTGACTGTGCCTACAGTAGAGCGCGGGTTATGCGAGGTCGATTTTTGTTCAATTGAAATTGCGGGTGAGAGCCCTTCAATTAAATCCACATCCGGTTTGTCCATACGCGCCAAAAACTGACGAGCATAGGCTGACAGAGATTCTACATAACGGCGCTGACCCTCGGCATAGAGGGTATCAAAGGCTAAAGAAGATTTGCCTGATCCAGATAAGCCAGTAATCACGACCATTTGATTGCGTGGAATATCTAGCGAAACATTTTTAAGATTATGGGTGCGCGCACCGCGTATCTTGATGAAATCCATTTATCTCTCTTAATTCTAAGCATGAAAATCTGCTGACTTTGCAAAAGCTTTGTCAGATGTCTATTCAGCCGATTAGGCCAACCTGTTAATATACGCAATTTACTGGATTAAGTTAATCAGTTTCATGAGCAGCATTTCCCAATCAGACAAAATGACCCCCACCGAATTGCGCGCAAGCCTGAGTCTTGCTTCCATTTATGGACTGCGTATGTTGGGGATGTTCCTTATCCTGCCGATATTCTCTATCTATGCTGAGACCTTGCCAGACGGCAATAATCATCTATTGATAGGCTTGGCGCTTGGCGCATATGGTTTGACGCAAGCGATATTCCAACTTCCATTTGGCATGGCCTCTGATCGCTTTGGACGTAAACGCGTTATTTATGTCGGGTTACTGTTATTCGTGATTGGCTGTTTGATTTCTGGTTTCGCCCACAACCTAGTTTGGGTCGCCATTGGTCGTGCTATTCAGGGTGCGGGTGCTGTATCAGCTGCAGTGACCGCCTTAGTAGCCGACTTAACCCGTGAAGAGCATCGCACCAAAGCGATGGCGATGATAGGCGGAACCATAGGAATTACATTTGCCCTATCACTCATCTTGGGGCCAGTGCTAAATCAGTGGATAGGAGTGAGTGGCATTTTCTTACTCACGGCCGTTTTGGCAGCCATTGCCATTCCGGTGGTGCGATATATCGTGCCTCAGCCTAGTGTTAGCCATTTTCATTCTGACGCACAGGCCAGTACCAGCAAGCTCAAAGAGGTATTGAAAGACGGTCAGTTGCTTAGATTGAATTACGGTATTTTTGCTCTGCATGCTGCACAGATGGCAATGTTCGTTGTGGTCCCGCTGGCCATTCGTCAGACGAGTATATTGAATGAGCATCAACACTGGATGATTTATTTGCCAGTTTTGCTCATCTCTTTCGTATTAATGGTTCCCGCGATTATCTTTGCCGAGAAGAAAGCCAAACTAAAGTTGGTATTCACCAGCGCTATTTTAGTGATGCTGGTCGCACAATTATTATTTGCCGGACTGGTGGATTATTTCTGGGGCATCGTGTTATCTCTGACTGCCTACTTTATCGCATTTAATATTTTAGAAGCCAGTCTACCCTCGATTATTACTAAGATGGCACCAGCAGCCTCCAAAGGCACCGCCATGGGTGTGCACAACACTACGCAATCATTGGGCGTATTTGTCGGTGGAACCTTGGGAGGTTATTTATCTCATTTTCACGGCTTTGCAGCGGTATTTATTTTTTGTAGTATCCTGATGGCTATCTGGGCGTTGTTGGCTTTGACTATGCAAGCGCCCCCAGCAGTAAGAAGTAAGATGTATCACTTGAGCGCAAATAAAGCCAAACAAGCCGATCAATTGGCGGCTAAAATTGCTGCTTTAACTGGCGTAAAAGAGGCAGTGGTCCTGGCAGACGAAGGTGTGGCAATCGTAAAAATTGATATGCACGCCGTGTGGGATGAAGCGAAAATATTAAAATTAATAGGGGATTGATATGGCATCGGTAAATAAAGTCATTCTAGTAGGCAATTTAGGGCGTGACCCAGAAGTGCGCTACATGCCAAACGGTGAGGCTGTGTGTAATTTTAGTATTGCCACCACGGACAGTTGGAAAGACAAAAGCGGTCAAAAACAAGAGAAAACAGAGTGGCATAATATTGTGATGTATCGACGTTTGGCTGAAATCGCGGGTGAATATCTCAAGAAAGGTCGCCCAGTGTATATCGAAGGTCGTTTGCAAACACGTAAATGGCAAACCAAAGAGGGCCAAGATCGCTACACCACGGAAATCGTAGCAGAGCAAATGCAAATGCTAGGCGCTGGTGGACGTGAAACAGGCGGTGCACCATTTGATGCAGCCGATGAAAATCAAGCTATGCCTATGGGCGGCGGTATGCCTATGCAATCTGCAGCTTCATCACCGAGCGCAACGGCAGGTGATTTTGATGCCTTCGAGGACGATATTCCGTTTTAAATCACTATTTAAAGTCGACGCCACTGTAACCAATCAGCGTTCCAGTGGCGTAAGCTAAATCCACCATCGCAATCTGATAATCGGTCACTGCGCGCACTTCCTTAATTTGAGCTTCGCCAAGACGAGTTAATGTTTCCAGTACCTCGGTCATGGTGCGTAATCCCTCATTAAATTGCTTTAGCTCGGCATCATAATTTAAACCTGCAATCACCACTTGTTGGCGCGCGGCGAGTATTCTCTGCCAGTGATTATCGATTTGATCTAATGCATCTAAAATCTCTTTACGCACGCTGAGCGTCTGCAGTTTCTTGGTCGCAAGACGTTTATTTCTCTGTTGTACCGCATTCTCAAGTCTGGCCAAGTTAGCTTCATTGGTAAAGGGCATTTCAAACGTGAGTCCCACCGACCAATCATTAAATCGACCGTTCAACATATTGTCATAGCTGTTGCCAAAATTACCGGCAGTGTTGGAAAGCGCGCCATATTGATAATCGAGTGAAAATAGCGGTAGGGTTTGATTTTCCATAAAGGCAATATTCACAGCGTCTGCAGCCAAACGTAACTCCAGCTCAAGCAGCTCTAATCGACCAGTCATGGCATCTTGAAGTAATTTTTCTCGATTAAATTCATAGCGCATTAGCTGAGGTTCCGTCGCAGGACTAATCATATTCTCTGCGGATTGTTCAGCTTCCATTTCATTCATGAAAAAGCGCAGTTGTCGTTGAGCTAATTTGAGATTGGTCTCAGCGACAATTAAAGCTTCCATACGGTCGGCTACACCAATTTCTGCGCGATTCATTTCAATCGCAGCGGTCAGTCCTTCCTCAACTCTTTTTCGTACCATGGTGAGATTCTGCAAAGCTAATTCGTACTGCTGCTTTCTCACATCCAATTGTGCCCATGCTTCGTACACGCCCCAATAAGCTTTATCGGTGGCGGCGATAATACGAATCGCCTGAAGTTTGGTGCGCAAGTTGACAGACTGGGTGTCTAATTCTGCAATACGTATGCTGGCCTCGTTGACCTGTTTGCCAGCATTACGCAATAAGGGTTGGCTGACGGAGAAGCGTAATGCGCTACGGTATTGGTTACTATCCATAGCGCCATTAATTCTTTTGTTTTCTAATGGAGAACTGAGCACCACAGTCCCCCCTGTTCGCAATGGCACACGAACCCCTGCAGCGATATCAGTGATGCGGGTGGTTTGTTCAAGCGTATTGAGTTTGACTTCTCTATTGTTCAGACTTGGGTCTAGAGAACTAAACGCTACATTGTCATCCGCAATTCGAGGCAGATCGCGATTGGTTTGTCGTGCATAAGCGAAAATAATATTATCGAACTTCGCTTGCTCTTGACGCAGACCTGCCGCAGCAATCAAGGGGTCGACTTTGGCAACTTCAATGGACAAATTATTTTTTAATGCTCGAGCCCGAATGTCAGAGATAGCAAAAGAAAGAGCCTGCTCTTTATTGCTTTTAACAGGTTTGGATTTATCACTTGGCCCTTCTTTGAGGGCTTCTTGTAAATCAATGCGTAAACTCTCAGTTTGTTTTTTCTCTTGTAGTTTTTGTAAGGCCTGATTTAAATCTGCCGCTGGTCGCTCAGAGTAATCTTGTGGAACAAAGTTTTTTTGCGGCACTAGTGGATCAATCTCCTGCGCCCATGCGTGTACACTCGCCATTAGTGTGGTGAGTAGCAGCAACCTATTGACTAGGTTGCTGGAGATATCAAACAATCGCATCATCATAGTTTTTGTTTTGTAGGTTTATCCGCATGTGGCACACCCTGCTCTGGAATGCGAGGTGGGAACCCATTAAAGATACGCCATAATTCATATCCGATGCTAACTTTTTGTAGTAATACCCAGCCTTTGGCAGTGAGACCTTGGCGTAAAAATTCGCTGCTGGGCCAAGGTTGTTCCGTCAAATCTGGCACCACCATCACTCGGAAGTTACCATTGCCGGCATCGATAGGATCTACGAAAGCAACTTTTCCTCCATAGGTACCCACGCGGACTTTAGCCCAGCCAGGAACTTGTATCGCTGGCCATCCTTCAAATTCAATACGTACTTGAGCACCTTTTTTAATCAATGGTGCGTCGCGTCCATCGACCATTAGCTCGACCGCTGGTTGATCAGTGTGGGGTTGGATGACCAACAAGGGCTGACCTTGACTAATAATTTGTGAGGGTGAGTTAAATGGCAAACGGAAAACGGTGCCGTCTCGTGGCGCAACCACGCGCTGTGTATTTTGACGAGACAAATTAATTTCAGAATTCGTCAAAGTATTTTCTGAATCCAGGACTTCAGCCTGAATTTTGTTAATCACCGCACGCGTTGAATCCAATTCAGCTTGTGTATCAGAGGTAATTTGTTTGATTTCTGCTGCCGCTGAATTTGCCTCTGCAACCGCTGAGTCATGCTGTGCCTTAGCACTGCCAAGGGCGCGTTTGGCAATTTCAAAATCACGCTCGGCTACTTCGGTATCGCGCTTAGAAACCAATCCATCTTTCAATAATCTTTGCAAACGTTTCACCTGAAAGTCAGCAGCATCTAATGTCGCTTGAGCCGATACGATCGCTTCAGATGCGGCGCGAATTTTTTGTTGCGCAACGTCACGTTTAAATTGTGCAGATGCGATTTTTGCATCTCGCGCAGCAATTAAACTTTTCTGTTGTAATCGATATGATTTCAACTCTTCTTGCTTGGCTGACAATCGATTACTTAAATTATCTCTTTGTGACTCTATGCGATCGCGATACTGTGGATCGATATCGCGCATTTCCAAAAGCAAGTCTCCAGTTTTCACCTTACTCGCCTCTTGCACATGCCATTGTTGCACAACGCCATTGATAGGGGAGTCTATTGTCTGAACCCGTTCAAATGGGGCAAAAGCAGTCACTTTTCCCTTGGCGCTGACGTTTTGTTGCCAAGGCAGGAACAAGGCCAATAAGGGGAATACAAAAAACAACAACAGTTGAATTTTGTAAAATTTACGCACTGAGACTGGCGTTTTACCAAGCCCCATCGTCGATTCAAAAAGCTTTTTTCTAATCTCTCTCATATCACGATTTCAATTTGTTAAGGTCTATGACCTGGTCGAAGTGCTTAGCGATGTTTGGGAAGCGAGTCGACACAAGCAAAATATAGTCGGTTTGATGGGATTTCAATAAGCCAATCACTTTCTTCAATTTTTCATCATTAAAGTTATCCAACATACCGTCTATCATGAGTAAGCCAGGCGCCCCCGCCATACCGCGTACAATCATCAGTCGCTGAAGTTGACTAGTCGATAGAGGAGCTCCGGAGGCGGATAATAGGGTATCTAATCCGTTTGGTAATGCTCTGAACTCATCGCCAATCCCTATTTCGTTCATCAGCTGATTAATCCATGTCAACGAGATATCTCTGCCTAAACGAATATTGTCTATGATGCTACCTTCGATAATTTCTAAGTGGCTTACATAGCCTATCCGATTACGCAGGCTGTGATTATCTAGTTGTCGAATATCTAAATGATTAATTTCAACAAAGCCAGCATCAGGTTGACGTATTTTGGCCAAAATATTCATCAATGTTGATTTGCCCGAGCCGGGGTTACCTAACACAGCCATGCTCTGCCCTTGTGACAGCTGAAAGCCTAATGGAGGAAGCGCTTGCACTCTTGGATGATAGGCAAAACTAATGGCATTGACGTTCAAATGTTGAATCGGTTGATCTAAAACAACTTCGCCGTTTGGCTCTTGAGGAAAGTCTTCAATCACGCCTATCTTATCCAGCGCCGCTAATAAATCATAAAAGTCACTCAACTTATTGACCAAGCGCATCACCGAGCCTAATACCCCAAAGATAATCAATTCCGCAGCGACAAATTGACCAATATTAATTTCGCCTCGAATCACTAAGCTACCACCCAAGGCAAGTAGCGCAGTGCCGCCGGCGGCATAGAGAGTGCAGGCACTGATATTTTGCCAAAGTAAGATATTGAAATGCGATGAGCGTTTTTCAATATATTTACTGACTAGACTGTGAGTCTCATGCGCGCTTCTATCGTTGGCATCATAAAATTTAAAGGTAAAAATATTGCGAGCAATATTTTCCAACCAGGAAATCATTTGATATTTAGTTTTCGACTCGGCGAGGGCAGTCTCCTCTGCATGCCTGCCCAAACCATAAAAAATAAAAGCAAGAAAACCTATGATGACAAATACCAAAGCAGCGAAATAAGCGCTGTAAAAAATTAGTATTAGGCTGCCTAAAATGGCTTGTAAGAAGGCGATTAAAGCCACCGTCAATAAGCTGGAAACAGTTTTTTGTACTGTAGTGATATCTAGAAAGCGATTCACCAGTTCGACAGGATTTTCTCTGTCATAAAAGCTAATATCGATTCCACTGGTTTTTTCGGCAGAATTGATGGCAGTGCGAATAAATAATCGACGTTGTATTAACTCAACGACATAAGCTTCGAACACGTAGAGTGAACCAGAGAGTGCCAGCAAAACAAACAGAATAATGCTGATAATAAATAATGGTTGAAGAACAGCGCCCATAGAGACGATATTAACCAAGGCTTGAACTGAGACAGGGATAACAAAATTGAGCAAGCCGTATCCAAAAATAATCACCGGCAAGATGATTAAGTCATTACGCTCAAACTCAACCAGTTTAAAAAGTCTAACTAAAGGGGTCATTTTATTGAAAGATGGCTGCATATTGCTGAATTTTTCTGTTAATTAGCGACATAATTAAGAATTTCTTCATCGGTACGCTCTAGCAAGTCTTGCAGTAGATCTGGCGATAAGCGACGTTTTGTATAAATCGCGTAGAAGTACTCATAAAGCCCATGCACTTGGCAATATTCTTGCAGAGTTTGATTATTGATTTCATCCTGAACGACAACTTTAGGTAATAGAGCAATACATTTAGCATCGCGCAAAAACAGTCTTAAAGCTGGCATGTCATTAATTTCCGCCATCACATTGTATTCGATGTGGTTTTGCTCGCAGAGTTCGTCGAAATTTGCCCGCATTTCACTTCCACTACTAGGAAGCAGCAACTTGTATTTTGCTAAATCTTTGTGGAAATTAAATTGGTCATTACCCTTTAATGGCTTGCCGACGATGCTAATAGGCTGTTTGGCGATAGTACGAAATTTCAATGACACGCTTGTTTCAGGCTTTTGATTGCTCAGCACTACATCTAGCTGGTATCGAGAGAGCTTGCCCATCAGCTCATCTTGGTTGCCTGATTCAATCACCAGTTCGACTTCACTTTTACTAATTAGAGGACGAATAAAGTTTTCAGCGAAGTTACGTGATAGTGAGGAAACAATGCCAATACGGAATATGGCGCGGGTTTCAGCCTTATGATCAATCAGGGCATCACACAAGTCATGCCCCAAGGCAAAAATCTTGTCCGCGTAGACCAGGGTTAATGCACCAGCCTCTGTGAGATGCAGACTTCTACCTTTGCGCTCAAAAAGCTCTGTCTGCAACTGACTCTCTAACTTCTTTAACTGTGTGGATAAGGCAGAGTCGGACAAATGCAGCTGCTCGGCTGCACGGCCCAAGTTGCCCTGTTTGGCAATCACCCAAAAATAGTAAAGATGGTTGTAATTCAGTTTGTACATTAACAGTTCTATTTTATAGAATAATCAATATTCTAGTTTAATTTTACAGAATAGTAAAATTCAGTCAAAATATTTGCTTATCTCAAACAGTTTTATCTTAAAAAATTGAAGATTTAGAATGGAAATAAATAACTTACTCACGCCCTCAGTATTATTTTTCTGTCTTGGCTTATTGGCGCAGCTGATTCGCTCGGATCTTAAATTACCGAGTGACCTTAGTAAGTCTATGGCAATCTATTTACTCATTAGTATTGGGTTACATGGAGGCCAGGAGCTTGGTCATCAGTCATGGGGGAATTCTTTACCAGCAATTGGCGTTGCAATATTGCTTGGTTTCTCCACACCATTATTTGCCTATTTCCTTCTAAGAGTTGTCGGTGGACAAGACAGATTTAATGCCATAGCCGTCGCCACTCATTATGGTTCTGTGAGTGCTGGAACATTTCTAACTGCATTAGCTTTTTTGGAAAGCCATCAAGTAAGGTTTGAATCCTATCCAATTATGATGCTGGCTGTGATGGAAACCCCAGCCATTTTGATAGGCCTATTAGCAGTATCTTGGATTAGGAAACGAGAAAATGTTTTGCCCGTCAATGGAAAAGCTGGTGTTAATCATGTATTACGAGAAGCATTTACGAATGGCAGCATTGTCCTATTAATGGGTGGAATGATTATCGGAATGTACGCAACAGATAAAAGCATGGTCAAGGTGCTCCCATTTTTTGACCAATTGTTTTTTGGGGTGTTATGCATATTCCTTTTATCGATGGGGATGGAAGCCGGAAAAAAACTGCATGACTTTAAACAAGCGGGATTATTTCTAATCAGTTTTGGCATTTTGATGCCGATACTCGGTGGATTGATAGGTTTAGGTTTGGCGCATTGGCTACTACATTTTTCAGTCGGAGGAAGCACCCTTGTAGCAGTGCTAGCGGCAAGTGCCTCCTATATTGCCGTTCCACCGGTCATTAGAATGGCAGTTCCAGAGGCAAACCCATCGATTTATTTGACCCTTAGTTTGGGAGTCACTTTCCCCTTTAATGTGGTGATTGGAATACCACTTTATTATCACTTGGCCGCAAAATTGATAGGAGGCTAGTCTATGAAACAAGTGAAACGTTTAGAGATTGTGATTGAAGCTATTGAAAAAGATACAGTTGTGGACATATTAAAGCGCAACAAAATCGACCATTACACCCTTTATAAAAATGTAGAAGGCTGTGGCGAGAGAGGCACTCGTGATGACCATGTATTTGGAGAAAAATTTGAAAACATCACGTTCGTTGTTGCGTGCGAAGAAAACCAACTTCAACCGGTCGTTGAAGACATTCGTTTATTACTTAAAAAATATGGAGGCATTTGTCTGGTCTCTGACGCGATGTGGGTATTACACTGAAATTATTTAGTTGGATAAGCATAGCTGATACAAAGTGGCGCGTGGTCACTGAATCTTTCGTCCTTATAAACGCTGGCTTGATTGGCTAGGTTAGCTATACCTGGAGTAGCAATTTGATAGTCGATACGCCACCCCACATTCTTTGCCCACGCCTGTCCTCGATTGCTCCACCATGTATAACATTCATCTGTGGTGTCTGGATAAAGCTTGCGATAAGTATCTACCCAACCCTGTTTTTCAAAAATATCTGACATCCAAGAACGTTCCTCAGGAAGAAAACCAGAATTTTTTAGATTGCCTTTCCAATTTTTTAAATCAATTTCACGATGCGCAATATTCCAATCTCCGCATATAATGACTTCCCTGCCGCTGTTGATGAGAGATTGTAAATGTGGATAAAAGCGTTGCATGACGCTAAATTTAATCTGCTGTCGCTCTTCACCGCTTGAGCCAGAAGGAAGGTATAGAGATATAATATTGAGCTTTTTGACACCTATATGGTCAAACTGAAGCTCGAGGTAACGACCTTCTGCATCAATGTCAGCATGACCAAGGCCAACGATAATTTTATCGGGGACATGACGGGTATAAATACCAACGCCGCTGTAACCTTTTTTCTCGGCGTAATGAAAATAACCATGGTAAGGATGAGGATTGAGCATTTCCTCAGTCATATCGGCTTGCTGTGCTTTAAGCTCTTGCAGGCAGATAAAATCGGCATCTTGTTTGAGCATCCAAGGTAAAAAACCTTTGTTACAAGCAGACCGAATACCATTTAGATTTGCAGATATAATTCTAAGCATGAGGATCCATTAATAATGTATTTAAGAATTCAACGCGCGAAAGCCGCTAACGGCAAGACCGAGAATAAAGATTCTACCGCGCAATTCATCAAATTTGCTATTCAACGCAAAGTTTTGCGCTTTGGCGAATTTAAAACTAAAGCCGGTCGTCTTAGCCCATACTTTTTCAACGCAGGTTTGTTTTATGACGGAGAGAGTTTGGCCAAGCTGGGCGATTTCTACGCTGAAGCGATTATTAAATCTGACGTGAAATTTGATATGTTGTTTGGTCCGGCATACAAAGGGATTACCCTGGTTGCAGCGGTATCAATGGCGCTGGCAAAGCGTGGCAAGAACGTCAATTTTGCTTATAACCGTAAAGAGGCAAAAGACCATGGTGAGGGCGGCAAGATAGTGGGCGCACCATTAGAAGGTAAAGTGCTGATTATTGATGATGTGATCTCTGCAGGGACCTCTGTGCGCGAGTCACTCGACACCATAGAATACGAAGGCGCTGAGCCAGTCGGTGTGGTGGTGGCCTTAGATAGACAGGAGCGTGGTGAGGGCATACAGTCAGCTGTGCAAGAAGTTGAACATGATTATTTGATTCCTGTCATCAAGATTGCTACCTTGTCCGACCTGATTAGCTATATGCAAGGTGCGCCTGAGTTGAGCGAATACAATCAGGCAATGGAAGCCTATCGAGACCGATACGGCACCTTGTAATCATGCCCAAAAAAAAGCCGCATTTGCGGCTTTTTTGTTTTCAGGCTATTGAAAAAGCACCGACGAGTTTAGCTAAGTTTCTTCTTCAAGATTTCATTTACCTGAGCTGGATTTGCCTTCCCTTTTGAGGCTTTCATTACCTGCCCTACTAAGGCATTGAAGGCTTTGTCTTTGCCAGATTTGTACTCTTGAATCATCGCATCATTGGCAGCCAACACTTCATCCACGATAGCTTCGATCGCACCACTGTCAGATACTTGTTTCAATCCTTTGGCTTCAATAATACTGTCCACTTCACCCTCGCCATTCCACATGGCTTCAAATACTTGTTTGGCGGCATTATTGGAAATCGTACCATCTTGAATGCGCTTAATGAGCTCTGCCAGTTGGGTCGGGTTAATCGGCGAGGCAGCAATGGATTTTTCTTCAAGATTGAGCTTGGCAGCCACATTGCCCATGACCCAGTTAGAGGCGAGCTTTGCATCAGCGCCAGCAGCAACTACCGCGACAAAATAGTCGGCGACAGCGCGTGAGCTAGTCAACATATTGGCGTCATAATCAGGCAAGGCGTATTGGCTTTGGAAGCGTTGTTTCATTGCTTCTGGTAACTCAGGCATATGCTGTTTTACCGCATCGATATCGTCAGCGGAAATAGCAAGAGGCAATAAGTCTGGATCGGGGAAATAGCGATAGTCGTTAGCCTCTTCTTTGCTACGCATCGCACGTGTCTCACCAGTATCTGGGTTAAACAATACTGTAGCTTGCTGAATCTTGCCACCGTCTTCTAATGTTTCAATTTGCCAACGGGTTTCATACTCAATCGCTTGTTGCATAAACTTGAAAGAGTTCAAGTTTTTGATTTCGCGACGGGTCCCCAATTTTTCTTCACCCTTGCGGCGAACGGAAACGTTCACATCACAGCGGAAACTACCTTCTTGCATATTTCCGTCACAAATACCTATCCATTGCACCAATTCATGTAATTTTTTGGCATAGGCGACAGCCTCTGCTGCAGAGCGCATGTCTGGCTCGGTGACAATTTCTAACAGTGGGGTGCCGGCACGATTTAAATCGATACCTGACATTCCTTGTTGTGCGCCATGTACCGATTTGCCCGCGTCTTCTTCAAGATGCGCGCGGGTGATACGAATATTTTTTTCATAGGCCTGCTCACCGCTGCCGACTTGGATATTGATGTGACCTTTGCCGACTACGGGTAACTCATATTGGCTGATTTGATAGCCTTTGGGGAGATCAGGGTAAAAGTAGTTTTTGCGCGCAAAAACTGAGCGATTAGCAATCTCTGCATCAATAGCCAAACCAAAGCGTATGGCACATTGCACAGCCTGTTTATTCAACACAGGTAGCACACCCGGCATAGCTAAACTGACCACGCAGGCTTGGGTATTTGGTTCTGCGCCAAAGGCAGTGGAGGCGCCACTAAAAATTTTCGATTGGGTTTGAAGCTGGACATGCGTCTCCAACCCGATAACGACTTCCCATTCCATTATGCAATTCCCTCTGGCATACGATTGTGCCAATCTGTAACTTGTTGATAGGCATGACCAACATTGAGCATGCGCGCCTCATCAAAGTAATTTCCAATAATCTGCAAACCGACCGGTAAATTATTGCTAAAGCCTGCTGGTACGCTCATACCTGGCAAGCCAGCCAAATTCACAGCGATGGTGTAAATGTCTTGCAAGTACATTGAGATTGGGTCATCAGCTTTTTCACCAATTTTAAAAGCAGTTGAGGGGGCTGTAGGACCCATAATCACGTCACATTGTTTGAAGGCATTTTCAAAGTCCTGTGCAATCAAGCGACGAATTTTTTGTGCCTGCAAATAATAGGCATCGTAATAGCCGGCACTTAGCACATAGGTGCCGATTAAGATACGGCGTTTGACTTCCGCGCCAAAGCCTTCAGCCCGGGTTTTGCAATACATGTCCATCAAATCGCCATATTGTTTAGCGCGATGTCCATAGCGTACGCCGTCATAACGTGACAAATTGCTTGAGGCTTCTGCGGGCGCCAACACATAGTAAACCGGGATAGATAAGCGTGTATTAGGTAGGCTGATATCAACGATTTCCGCTCCTAATTTACGATACTCATCAATGGCTGCCTGTACTATCGTAGCCACGTTGTTATCTAAACCCTCAGAGAAATACTCTTTGGGAAGACCAATCTTTAAGCCATTAAGCGGCTTACCTAATTCACGAGTGTAGTCTTCTTTAGGGTGATTAAGGCTAGTTGAGTCACGCTCATCATAGCCAACCATCACATTCATCATCAGTGCCATATCTTCACATGACCTTGCCATTGGGCCGGCTTGGTCTAGTGAAGAAGCGAACGCAATCATGCCGTAACGAGATGCCAATCCGTAGGTCGGCTTTAGACCAGATAAACCACACAAAGAGGCAGGTTGACGGATAGAGCCACCGGTATCGGTCCCTGTAGCGGCGGCACAAAGGCGCGCAGCCACCGCAGCAGCACTGCCACCAGAACTGCCGCCAGGCACACGGCTTCTATCCCAAGGGTTTTGTACCTTGCCAAAGTAGCTGGTTTCATTGGATGAGCCCATGGCAAATTCATCCATATTGGTTTTACCCAAATTGACTGCACCTGCTTGATTAAACTGCTGAATCACAGTGGCGTCGTAGGGGCCAATAAAGTTTTCAAGCATTTTGGATGCGCAGGTGGTGCGCCAACCTTGCGCCACAAAAATATCTTTTTGAGCGATAGGAATACCAGTGAGCGCGGTAGTTTTTCCCGTTGCAATCATGGCGTCTGCTTGCTTTGCTTGAGCCAATGACTTGTCTGGGTCAACGGTAATAAATGCGTTCATCTCAGGATTGAGCTGTGCAATTCTGTCCAGATAGGTTTGAGTCAGCTCTACGCTGGATATTTGCTTGGTTTGCAACATCTCGCCAAGCTGTTTAAGGCTTTTGTTAATCATGGTCTTGGCTTAAAAAATTATTCGATTACTTTAGGGACAAGGTATAGGCCATCTTCCACCGAGGGAGCGATAGACTGATAAAGCTCACGCTGATTGGTTTCGGTGACTTGGTCTTCACGCAAGCGCTGAGTCACATCTTGCGAGTGTGACATAGGGGCAATACCTTCAGTATTGACGGCTTGCATTTCTTCGATAAGCGCCATAATGCCAGTGAGTTTGTTTAATGTGGCTTGTGCCTCATCATCATTCACTTCTATACGCGCTAAATGGGCAATACGCTTAATATCTTGGCTGTTGAGTGACATAAATTTACTTAAAATCAATAAAATCGGCTGAGAAATTTAATATTTACGCTAGGTTGCGGTATTATACCTCGCTTTAGGACACTACTAGATGCCTTCCATCTAGTCTAATGAAGATTAAAACAGGAAATAACATGCTCGGTTTTTTAAAATCTTACTTTTCCAACGATATCGCAATTGACCTTGGTACCGCTAACACATTGATTTATGTGCGTGGCAAAGGCATCGTATTAGACGAACCCTCTGTAGTCGCTATCCGCCAAGAAGGTGGCCCAGCAGGTAAAAAAACTTTGCTAGCCGTTGGTGCAGAGGCCAAGCGCATGCTGGGTCGTTCCCCAGCCAACATTCAGGCTATTCGTCCTATGAAAGATGGCGTGATTGCCGATTTCACAATTACTGAGCAAATGCTCAAGTATTTCATACGCAAAATTCACGAATCTAGATTATTTTCCCCCAACCCACGCATCATTATTTGTGTGCCTGTCGGGTCCACACAAGTAGAACGTCGAGCAATTCGCGAGTCTGCACTGGGTGCTGGTGCGCGTGAAGAGCCGATGGCCGCCGCAATCGGTGCCAATATGCCTGTCGCTGAGCCAACCGGATGTATGGTGGTTGATGTGGGTGGTGGTACGACAGAAGTCGGTGTGATTTCTTTAGGTGGTATTGTCTACGCGAGTTCAGAACGTGTGGGGGGTGACAAGTTTGACCAAGCAATCATCGATTACATTCGCCGTAACTACGGTATGCAAATTTCTGAACCAACCGCTGAGTTAATCAAAAAAGAGATTGGCTCTGCATTCCCTGGTTCCGAAGTGAAAGAAATTGAAGTCACGGGTCGTAATTTGGCGGAAGGCTTGCCAAGAAAATTCATGATCAGCAGTAATGAGATGCTGGAAGCATTGACCGAGCCGCTGAATGCGATTGTAGGGGCGGTAAAATCTGCCTTAGAAAAAACACCGCCTGAATTGGGCGCGGATATTGCTGAAAAAGGCATGGTGTTAACGGGCGGTGGCGCACTTCTGCATAATTTAGATAGACTGATTATGGAAGAGACTGGTCTGCCAGTTGTAATCGCGGATGATCCATTAACTTGTGTGGCACGTGGTAGCGGTCGAGCATTGGAAGAAATCGATCGTCTAGGAAATATTTTTGCGCAAGAGTAAGTAATAGCGATGATTATCGCGGCATTGTAGTTAAAATCAACCATCCGAAATTGCTAGCTAGGCTAGCAATTTTTTTAATCGAGTTGCAGGTAAAATATTCCTTAGCATGATGGATGATCAATCACCAAAGTTTTTTTTTCGTGGCACCAGTATTCTGTTGCGTATGGTGTTTTTTTCCGCATTATCCATCAGTCTTATGGCCAGCGATGCCCGCTTTCATTATTTAGGCAGCTTGCGTCAAGCTGGAATGTTAATGTTGTATCCATTCCAATGGCTGGCTAATCGACCCGAGGCTATTTATCAAACGCTCAATGAATATGTGGTGACTCAGACGACTTTACGTGAGCAGTTAGCTACCCTCAAAAATGAATCTCTATTGCAATCATCAAAACTGCAACAACTGCAGAGCCTAGAAGCTGAAAATAATCATCTCAAATCTTTACTGATGCTAAGTGAGAATAGCCAGTTTAAGGTCAGGCCAGCGGAGATTATTGCGCTGATAAATCATAGTTACAGTCACAAAGTCATTATTAGTTCTGGGCAAGAGGAAGGCGTCATTGATGGTCAAGCCGTCATTGATGAACAAGGGGTCATTGGCCAAGTGACGCGTGTTTTTCGCTATACCAGTGAAGTGACTTTGCTGACTGATCGTGACTTTGCCATCCCAATTCAAATTGAAAGAAATGGCTTGCGTGCGATAGCGTATGGAAGAGGGAATCGATATTCCATCAGCCTTCCTTACCTCCCTGCCAATATTGATTTGTTGAAAGGTGATCGTTTGATTACCTCTGGCATTGATGGTACCTACCCAGCAGGTCTGCTAGTGGCAGAAATTGCAGAGTTAAAAACCAGTAGCAATAGTCCTTTTGCTATCGTACATGCGCAGCCTCTTGGTGGAGTACACAACTTCCGTCAGGTTTTGCTGATAGAGCCACAAGAAAAATCTAAAAGTCTGAATGAAGCACAACAAATCTCTCAGCAGGATCAGCAACAACATCAGCAAAATAGACTAAAAGCCCAAGAATTGTTACATAAAATGCAGGAACGCACTGAATGACAAGAGCCAAAATTTACTTAGCGATGGCTTTGGCGTTTATCTTGCAATTGATGCCATGGTCAACATGGGTTCATCCAGAATTCGTGCTGATGACTTTGCTGTATTGTTTATTAAGAAGTCCTCATCTGTGTGGAATTGGGACTGCATGGGTAGTAGGTGTCATATTAGATTTAATGACAGGGGTATTATTTGGCCAGCATGCTTTGGCTTATACCTTAACAGCATTTTTGGCTTTGTTTTATCAGCGTCGTTTGATCCTATTTACTAACTTGCAGCAAATGGGATATATCCTTTTATTACTGCTGTTTAATCAATCCATCATGATGTTGTTACAGGCTTATACAGGTCAATATTCTTTGCTGATTCTTTTCCTCTCGAGTATTGCCAGCTTATTGATTTGGTATCTTGCCCATTTGTTATGGCTAAACCGGGAGAGATAGCGCTTGGACTGGTTCAAATCCTCCAATCGTCATATGCGCAACTTCGCGCTAGAGCAATTTTATTTTCACAATCGTATGCGCTTTGCAGGGTTCGGGGTAGTAATTTTCCTACTCATACTGGCTCTGCGATTTATTTATCTGCAAATTGGCAAATACGATTACTACCACACGCAAGCTGAAAATAACCGTGTCGCCCTTGTTCCTATTGTTCCAAACCGTGGCAATATCTATGACAGAAACGGCGAGATTCTTGCGCAAAACTATTTTGTCTACACCCTAGAAATCGTTCCTGCTCGGATAGAAGACCTCCAAGGTACGATAGATAAATTATCTAAATTGGTAATGATTCGTGAAAAGGATATTAAAAATTTCAAAAAGCTACGCGCGCAAACGCATAACTTTGAAAGCGTTCCAATACGCACTCATTTGACTGAGCAAGAAGCAGCACTTTTTGCGGTCAATCAGTACCAATTCCCTGGGGTCAGTATCAAATCCCGACTATTCCGCTATTACCCGAATGGCAAAACGGCCTCTCACTTAATTGGCTATGTCGGGCGTATCAATGAGGCCGATAACAAGCTCTTGGAAAGTATGGAGATGAGTTCGAATTACAAGGGCTCAGATCATATTGGTAAAGCGGGGATGGAGCAGTTTTATGAGACGATTTTGCATGGACAAACTGGTTTTCAACAAATAGAAATTAATGCAGATGGTCAAGCTGAGCGAGTGTTATCAGTGACACCACCTCACTCAGGTAATAATTTAATTCTTAGTATTGATTTAAAACTTCAGCAAATTGCTGAGAATGCCTTTGGCAATCGTCGTGGCGCGCTAATCGCCATTGACCCAAAAACGGGTGAGGTATTGTCTTATGTCAGCATGCCAACCTATGACCCTAATTTATTTATCGATGGTATTGATAGCGATACATGGAAGCAGATGAATGACTCGCTGGATAAACCACTGATAAATCGCCCGATAAGAGGGATATACCCACCTGGCTCGACTTTTAAACCTTTTGTCGCCTTGGCGGGCATGAATGAAAAAAAACGCCTACCACCTTTTTCAATTGCAGACCCAGGTTTTTACACTTTATCTGGAAGTAGTCATCAATATCGCGATTGGAAGCCAGGAGGACACGGCATGGTCGATATGCAAAAAGCGATTACGGTGTCATGTGATACTTTTTTTTATGGCTTGGCTATGGATTTGGGCATAGAAAAGCTTGCTGGCTATGTAAAACATTTCGGCTTTGGAGAAAAATCTGGTTTGGATATGGTAGGTGAAATAGGTGGTCTATTGCCTACACCAACTTGGAAAGAAAAACGCTATAAACAAAAATGGTTTGGCGGGGAGACAGCTATTGTCGGGATTGGCCAAGGTTATATTTTAGTTACCCCAATGCAACTGGCTCAGGCAGTATCTATCTTGGCGAACAATGGGATTGCGATGCGACCACATATTTTGAGAACCGTTGAAGTTCCTGACCATAGTAAGCGCTTCGATATTCCACAAACACAAGTGGACTTGATTCCGATAGATTCAGACCATATGAATATTGTGCGAAGAGGAATGATAGATGTGACTAAACCTGGTGGCACAGCCGCCAGTGTGGGAGCTGGCGCGTCTTATGATATTGCTGCAAAAACTGGTACTGCGCAGGTGGTTGGTATTAAGCAAGGGGCAAAATATAATGCTGCCGCTCTAGAAGAGCGCCATCGAGACCATGCTTTATTTATTGCATTTGCACCAGCAGACAATCCAAAAATTGCAGTTGCCGTGATTGTGGAAAATGGCGGTCACGGTGGTTCTGCGGCAGGTCCAATTGCAAGACAAGTAATGGATTACTATCTCACCGGTAAAGCCCCGAAAGTGCAAGTTGCTGAACCTCGCAACGCTAATACAACAAGCTCGACCGCAAATGAGGAGCAGCCCCATGATTGATCGTTTGAAATATTATTTTTTGCGCAGTCTTGACCCATTTCTCACTGCAACGATTTTGTTTACCTGTTTTATCGGTTTATTTGTAATCTACAGTGCGTCGGGTCAAAGCCTAGATAAGGTGGCCAATCAGTTCATCAATATGACAGTGGCTTTAACTTTGATGTGGGGTGTATCCAATATCTCGCCCAATCTTATGGAGCGATTGGCTTTACCAACATTTTTAATTGCCCTGACTTTATTGATAGGGGTCGCATTATTTGGAGAGATTAGTCATGGGGCACGGCGCTGGCTGCACCTTGGGATTGTTCGTATTCAGCCTTCAGAGCTGATGAAAATAGCGGCGCCCATGATGTTGGCCTGGTATTTCGCGCGTCGTGAGGAAAACTTGCGTAGTCGAGATTATTTCGTGGCATTTATTTTATTAATGATGCCTGTAGCCTTGGTGATGAAACAGCCTGATCTCGGCACATCACTGATTATTTTTGCGGCAGGTTTTTTTGTTATTTTTCTTGCAGGACTCAGCTCAAGATTATTGATTTCAGCTGGAATTTTAGCTGCTGTTTTGATGCCAATTTTTTGGGGTATGCTGCATGATTATCAACGTCGTCGTATTGAAATTTTGTTAGACCCTTATCAAGATCCTTTGGGGGCAGGCTATCACACCATTCAAGCTAGTATCGCTTTAGGTTCTGGGGGATTGTTTGGTAAAGGCTGGCTGAATGGGACCCAGTCACAACTCGATTTTTTACCTGAAAGAACGACAGATTTTATTTTTGCTGTTTACGGCGAAGAGTTTGGCTTAATCGGTAATTTACTATTACTAGGATTGTTCGCTTTGTTGATTTTTCGCAGCTATATCATTGCGTCGCGAGCACACAATGTATTCTCTCGATTGTTGGCGGGCAGTATATGCCTCACATTTTTCACCTATGTATTCATTAATATAGGCATGGTGAGTGGGATACTTCCTGTAGTGGGGGTGCCTTTGCCTTTTATCAGTTATGGGGGTACTTCCTTAGTCACCGTATTACTGGGTTTCGGTATTTTAATGAGTATACATAGACACAAATCTTTGGTGGCTTCCTCATGAGGATGAATTTCAAAAAGGCTTGGCCACTCATATTAAGCTTGTGGCTGAGCGCATGTTCAACTTTAGATATTATTCTGCCGAGAGAGGAGCGCCCTGCAGCTCCTGCATCAAAGACAGAACAGACTAAGCCTGTGAAGAGTGGGGGTTATTATCTTGATGATGGCCCAGGTGATAATCCACCAGCAGACTTAATCAGCATCCCCGACGCTGTACCCAAGTTAGAACCCTATATTGCGCGGGCTAATAAACCTTATATCGCTCTAGGTATGACCTACACGCCCATGACTACTTTTCAGCCCTATAAAAAGTCTGGTATTGCCTCATGGTATGGACGCAGATATCACGGCCAAAAAACTTCCATTGGCGAAATTTATGATATGTATGCGATGACCGGTGCACATACGACATTGCCTTTACCCAGTTACGTCAAAGTCACCAACCCTGACAATGGAAAATCGGTCATTGTGCGAATTAATGACAGAGGCCCCTTTCACGAGGGACGGCTGATAGATCTATCCTATGTGGCAGCATTTAAATTAGGAATCGCTCAGAAAGGCAGCGGCGTGGTAGAGGTTGAGGCGATTGATGTCAAACAGTTTCTCGCCGAGAAGTCGAAACCAATGCTGGCTGATAAAGCGATTGCGCCTGAGACGAGTGAACTTCCTGCTAATAAGCAACAGAGCAATTTTTCAGCAGGTAATTACATTCAGCTAGGGGCATTCAGACAGTCAGAAAATGCTAATCAGTTGGCGCAAAAACTACGCGAGCAAAATATATTGCCTATGGAACTGAGTATCAATAATTGGCAAAATCAGGGACTTTATCGCGTGTTGGTAGGACCTTTTGATACACGCAGCAATGCTGAAAAAATGGCAGAAAAAATCAAAGCAAATCTTGGCGTGAATGCCATGATAGTATCTTTTTAACTTGAAGTCCCCACTAAGCAGACTATGACAAAACAGACTGAAAAACCATTAATAGAATTTCCATGCGATTTCCCCATTAAAGTGATGGGCGAGACGCATGAGACC